>DASULL010000030.1:0-10758 GCA_036278215.1 Gammaproteobacteria bacterium
CCTCGTTGACTTCCCGCAGAATGCCCTGCTCCGGGCTTTCCTCGCGCTCCAGAAAGCCGGTGATCAGGCCGAATCGGCCCTCCGGCCAGCCGGCGCCGCGGGCGAGCACGATCATGCCTTCATGCTCCACCACTGCGGCAACTACCGGCACCGGGTTATTCCAGAAAACGAAGTCGCAGCCTTCCGCACTGCAGGCCAGGCGGTCCAGGCCGCCGAGGTGGCGGGTAACCAGTGGTTCTCGGCAGAGAGGACAGTAACGCATTTTGCTCCTCCGTAAACGGAGACGTAGTAGTAATGCTCTCAAACGCTACAGCATCGACCGCTCACGGTTACTGTGCAAGCCGTTGTTATACTCGCCGCATCCCCTTACTGCCGCAGGAGCCACCGTGAATTTCGAAACCCTCAAATACGAAATCGAGGACCGGATCCTCACCATCACTCTGTCCCGCCCTGAGCGCATGAACGCCTTCAACCCGACCATGCGGCTGGAGCTGATCGAGGCCTTTGACCAAGCCGATGCCGATGACAACGTCCGGGCGGTGATCGTCACCGGCGATGGCAAGGCCTTCTGTGCCGGCGCCGATCTCGGCAAGGGCGGCGACACCTTCAATCGCGACAAGCGCGAGGACAAGACTCTCGGCACCGGCCTCCGTGACGGCGGCGGCACCGTCTCGCTGCGGATCTACGACTGCAAGAAGCCGGTCATTGCGGCTTTCAATGGGGCCGCGGTCGGCGTTGGCGTTACCATGACGCTGCCGATGGACTTTCGCCTCGCCTCCACCACAGCCAAGTTCGGCCTGGTGTTCGGCCGCCGCGGCATCACCATGGAAGCCTGTTCGAGCTGGTTCCTGCCGCGTCTGGTAGGCATGCAGCAGGCGGCGGAATGGGTTTATACCGGCCGCATCTTCGATGCCGAGGAAGCGCTGCGCGGTGGCCTGGTACGCAGTCTGCACGCTCCGGACGAACTGCTGCCGGCAGCCCGTCAGCTGGCAGCCGAGATTGCCGACAATACTTCCGCGGTCGCCACCAGTCTGAACCGACAGATGATGTGGCGCATGCTAGGCGCCGATCACCCGATGGAAGCGCACAAGATCGATTCGCGGGCGCTTGCCTACATGGGCAAGTCGGCCGACGTGCAGGAAGGCGTATCGGCTTTTCTGGAGAAGCGTCCGGCGCGGTTCAGCATGCTGCCGAGCCAGGATATGCCGGACTTCTATCCATGGTGGCAGGAGCGGGAGTTCGAATAAGGGGCCGGGCACGGCGGCTTAGCTGATGCCACAGGTAGTGGCGGCCGCAGGTTCGATGCCGTCCACAATCGTCCGGTTGCGGCCGCCGTTCTTGGCGCGGTACAGAGCCGCGTCCGCCCGCTGCAACCAAGCCTCCCAAGTCTCGTCAGGGCGCAGCAGCGCAATCCCCAGCGACGCAGTCACCGGTCCGCCGGGACTGCGCAGCTGCGCCGCGATCTTGCGCCGCAGATTTTCCGCCGCCTTCTGCAGACCAAGCAGATCGACTCCTGGCAACAGCAGCACGAACTCTTCTCCGCCAAAGCGGAACAGGCGATCCGAGTCACGGATCGCCTGTTCGATCAGAGCGGTCAGGTCGACCAGGACCCGATCGCCAGCATCGTGACCATATTCGTCGTTGACCTGCTTGAAGCGATCCAGGTCCAGCATGATCAGACCGTGTTCGATGTTGGTCCGTCTCGCCGTCGCCACGGCGATACGCAGCTCCTGATTCAAGGTGCGCCGGTTGCCGGCGCCGGTCAGCGGATCGTGGGTGGCGAGCTTCTCGAACTGACGTCGGTGAATTTCCGCCCGGTACGCGAAGATAAAGGCAAACAGGCTGACACAGGCGCTGGTGACTACGAAAGAAACCATGTGCGGCACTGAGCTGAAGGCGCTGCCGTACAAGCTGGTGGCGGCGATGGCGAGAACGTTGATGATCGCCGCGATATCTGCCCTGGTCAGCAGAAAATTCGAGAGAAAGGTCACATACAGCCAGAACACGCCGGAGTCGCCCAACACCGAACCGGCGAAAAAGCCGCCTATGGTATTAAAAACAGACAATACCAACCCTGCCCGCGCGGTGTTGCCGCTGTACCAGGCGTAACTGACCATCGCTGTAATGAACAGGACGACTGCTGTATCGATCAGGCCAGCAACAAGATCGCCGATTGCATACCGGTACACGGCGAACGGCGAAATTCCGAAAACCGCGCAGGCACCCAGCAGCGTGATGATGGAAAGATGAAAATCGTGACGCAGACGGTGCAGCATGGAACGCCCTCTGGCGGGTCGCCGCCGGACGAGGAACTTATTTTCTTATAAAGAAAACATAGCATCTCTCAATTGAAATAGCGCACCCTGCGTCTGTCAGTACAATCGTCTCTCCAGCCAACCCGGTCTCCTCTAAAGCTTCCACCGGTCCCACCGTCAGACAGTAGCGCCAGATCCGATCATGGCCGGCCGGCTCAGCTCAGGCAAACCCAACTGACGAAATCCAACTGATGCTATCCGAATCAGTCCGCAAGCATGCCCTCTCTTCTTGGCTGCTCCTCTCTGCCGCCGGCCAGTTTGCTTCTGGCCGTGCCGCCGAACTTGAAGCTGAAGGCTACGGGCGTGGACCGGCGACATCGCCCGCTGGCTTAGAATCCTGCTGCTGGCCGGAGAAGCGGTACTGGCGGCAAACTCACTGCGTCGCGCAGGCAACGATTCTGCCTACGCCTTGCTCCCGCACTTGCACTGACCACCACAGCGGCGGTAAATCCTCCGGTTTCGCTGTATTGTCATAACTAATTACCAGACATCGGAGGATATCCGCATGCGGCTCGCCGCCCTCCTCGAACAACCCTTTGCCACGGTTCCCGATCTGATCCGCGCCGCCGCCCGCAAGCAGCCGGAAGCGCCCGCGCTGCGCCAGGACGGCCGCACGCTCAGCTACAGCGCTCTGGATGCGCTGATGGACCGCGCAGCGGCCGCGCTGCAGCGAGACGGCTGCAAGGCCAAAGACACGATCGCTATCTGCGCCGGCACCTCGATCGAGTACGCCGTCGTCTTTCTCGGCAGCCTGCGAGCCGGGATAACGGTTGCGCCGCTGGCACCATCTTCGACCGCCGACAGCATTGCCACCATGGCCGGCAATGCCGACGCCAAGCTGTTTTTTCTTGATGCCGGCCTGGCGGCCACCCTTGCGCCGGTACAGGAGCGGATTGCCGCCCGCTGGATCGCGCTGGACGGATCGGCCGCCGGCGAGGGTTTCGCCGCCTGGCTGGCCGCCGAAGGCGCACAGCCAGCGCCGGTCGACATTCAGCCCGATTGGCCGTTCAACATCATTTACTCGTCCGGCACCACCGGCACACCCAAAGGCATCGTGCAGCCGCATGTGATGCGCTGGGGCCATGTGCGGCGCGGAGCCAGCCAGGAGTTCGGCCCGGGCGCAGTCACCTTGCTGTCGACTCCGCTGTACTCCAACACCACTCTGGTGCCGTTCTTCCAGACTATCGCGCTGGGCGGCCTGGTGCTGCTGATGGCCAAGTTCGACGCTGCCGCCTATCTGGCGCTGGCCGAGCGGGAACGGGTGACCCACACCACGCTGGTGCCGGTGCAGTATCAACGCATCATGGCGCAGCCGGACTTCGATCGCTTCGACCTATCGAGCTTCCGCTACAAGTTCTCCACCAGTGCGCCTTTCCCGGCGGCGCTGAAGGCGGACGTACTGAAACGCTGGCCGGGCGGTCTGCTCGACGTCTACGGCATGACCGAAGGCGGCGGCACCTGCATCCTCGCTTCCCATCTGTACCCGGACAAGCTGCACACGGTTGGCAAGCCCGCGCCCGGACACGATATCCGCCTGATCGACGACGACGGCAAGGAACTGCCACCGGGCGCCACCGGCGAGGTGGTCGGCCGCTCGCTTAGCATGATGAGCGGCTATCACAAGCAGCCGCAACAGACCACCGACGCCGAGTGGTACGATGCCGATGGCAATCGCTTCATTCGCACCGGTGATGTCGGTCGCTTCGACGAGGACGGCTTCCTCGTCCTGGTCGACCGCAAGAAAGACATGATCATTTCCGGCGGCTTCAACATCTACCCGAGCGACATCGAAGCGGTGTTGCGCCAGCATCCGGACGTGGCCGATGTTTCGGTGGTCGGAGTGCCGTCGGAGCGCTGGGGCGAAACGCCAGTGGCGTTTGCGGTGGCAAAACCCGCCGTCAGCCTGACCCCGGATGGACTGCTTGCCTGGGCAAACGAGCGCCTCGGCAAGACTCAGCGGCTGGCGGCGGTGGAATTCATCGACACCCTGCCACGCAGCGCTATCGGCAAGGTGCTGAAGCGTGAGCTGCGGGATGGCTACACGGCAAAGGCGACAGCACCGGCCTGACGGCAAGACCGGCCGGAAGGGGCACCCTTCCGGCCTTTCGTCTCGACTCCGATTACGCTCCGGCTATGCTGCCACTGCAAGCCGGTTAGTGCCCGCCAGCCGACGGCACGTACTGGTACACCCGATGCAGCAAGGCGTCGGTGACATAAACCCTGCCTTTGGCGTCCACATCCAGTCCGGCCGGTGAGAACATTTCGCCGCGGCCACCGCCGAAACTGCCCCACATCCCCAGGAAACCGCCGTTCAAGTCGAATTTCTGGATGCGATTGTTGGAGCCATCGGCGACGTAGACGATCTCGCCGGCGACCCGGATGCCGGTCGGCAGAAACAGCTCGCCGGGCCCGCTGCCGCCGCTGACTATAGTGTCGTCCTGCGGATTGCCGCCGTTGGTGCCCCACTTCGTCAGAAAGTTGCCGTTGTTATCGAACTTCTGCACCCGGCTGTTACGGGTGTCGACGACATACACGTTGCCCGCCGCGTCGACGCTAAGCTCTGCGGGTTTGCGGAACTCGCCATCGCCCAGGCCAGTGCCGCCCCACATGCCGACATAGGCGAAGTTTGCATCGAACTTGTTGACCCGATCCATGAACCAGTCGAGAACGAACACATTGCCGGCAGCATCGACGGCAACCCCGGTCGGCGCAATAAAGGTGCCGGGGGTGATGCCAAAGCCGCCGATGACCGCCAACGGCGTACCGTCAGCCGCCAGCACCTGGACCCGGCTGTTCAGCGCATCGGCGACATAAATCCGCCCTTGCGGGTCGTGATCGATCTGCATCGGCAAAAAGAACTCACCCGGCAGGATGCCGGCGCCGGTAAAGCCGCCCGCTCCGCCGCCTTTACCCCATTTGTCGAGCAGCCGGCCCTGCTGATCGAAGACCTGGATACGGTGGTTGTAGCGATCCGAGACGTAGACACGGCCATCCGGCCCGACCGCCGCGCTGGAAGGTTCGGAGAACTGTCCATCGGCATTGCGCGCTCGGCCGAGTCGCGCCGTAATCTCTGCCCCCAGCCCGAGGGCCGTCTCCTGATAGCGGATGATCTGGCTGTTGCCGGTATCGCTCAGATAAAACACGCCATTCCCCACCGGCAACACCTGATTGGGGTATACCGGCGACGGCTGGCCGCCAACGCCGTAGATATAAACCAACTCGCTGCTGTACTTCTTCACTTTGTGATTATAGGTATCCACCACATACACACTACCGCCCGGCTCGACCCCTACGCCACGCGGAAATTGCAGCAGATTGGCAGCGTCGCCGGCCATTCCAGTCACGCCGATCTGCGCCACGAACTCGCCGCTGGTGGTGAGCTTCTGAACGCGATGGTTGAAAGTGTCGGCGACAAAGAGGTTATCGTCGCCGTCGATCGCGATCCCCTGCGGAAAACGGAATTGCCCTGCGCCGCTGCCGTAACCGCCGAATTCGTACAAATAGCTGCCGTCGGTGGCAAACACCTGCACCCGGCTGTTGAACTCGTCGGTGACGAAATACCGGTTCTGGCTGTCGACCGCGATTTCCCGCGGCAGGCTGAACTCGCCCGGACCCGTGCCGGCGCGGCCCCAGCTCGTTAGCAACTGCATGTCGGGGCTGAATTTTTGGATACGGGAATTGGCCGTATCGGCGATCAGGATGTTGCCCTGCTTATCCACCGCCACGCCGAATGGCAGATCGAGCTTGCCGGGGGCATGGCCGTTGCTGCCGTACTTGCCTACGACAGAGGAGCTGATCTGCCCCTTATTGCTGTCAACGGCAAACTTGACGATACGGCTGTTGCCCATGTCGGCGACGTAAATTCCACCGTCGACGGCCCGCGCCATAGCGACCGGCGTCGACAGATAAACATCGCCTTGCGGATCGGCCGTATCGCCCCAGACCGCAACCAGAGTCTCCGCCAGCGCCGCCGGCATCCCCCCGAGCAGCAACGACGACGCCAGCAGCCAGCCGGCCAAGGCAAGAACAGGATTTCTTATTTTCATTTTCCCTCCGATGGATGACGCTGCAAACAGAAGTTGCGAGAACTGCAAGCAGGAAATCGCCATCAAAAGGCTAGCTGCAACTCCGTCAATTGCCACGACATGCCGCTGGGGCGGAAGGGAATCGGGGAGGAATTCGAGGATGGTCCAGTGGAAGCTGGACTAGTCCGCTGGCCAGCCTCAACCGGTACTGGTATGACCGAGGGCAATCGGGCTTCGACTTACTTGGGCTGTTGTCTGCCGATTGAATGGCAGCAGGAACCGCTAGAGAAGGCCGCCCGCCGACTGCTGATAGAGGCTCGGGAAACCGTTTCTTCTCTTCGGCACAGACGCAGTTATCAAGGCGAGAAATGAAAAATGAGCCACTAAGTCAAAAGCCGAGGCAATTGCCAGACCAATGTTCCGGCAGTCGGATCACATCAGCACCGGCGCATCCGGCAGTTCGTTGCGGGCCTGCCCTGGGAAGTGTTTCGTCAAATGCTCGCCGACCGCAGCGATACCGGCCAGCACGCCCCGCTCGAAGTCGCCGGCGCGGAAACTTGCCTCCATGTTCCGACAGACCTGCTCCCAGGCCGGTGCGCCAACTCGCGCATGAATGCCGCGGTCGGCAACGATTTCGACATCGTGGTCCGCCAGCAAGAGGTAAATCAGCACCCCGTTGTTATGTTCGGTATCCCAGACGCGGAGCATGGAAAACACATCAATCGCCCGCTCGCGGGCGCTGACGCCTTTGAGCAGCAGCGGCAGATCCAGCGACGCTTCGACTGCAAAGCGGATCTGGCCGGCATGGGTCTGTTCGGCCGCGCTTATGGCGGCTTCGATACGTGCCCGCAGGGCAGGTGGAAACGTAGTCCTCGCCCGCCATGCGGGCATCAGCAAATGCCGGCCTATGCGTGCCCAGTGCATCACCATCTCCCCGAGGCGCCGCCACCACCAAAGCCGCCGCCGCCACCGCCAAAACCGCCACGACCCGACCCGCCGCCAAAGCCGCCACGGCCGCCGTAAAAACCGCCGGGGAAGATGCCCGGACCACCGCCACCGGCGGTCAGCAGCGCCATGACGAATGCCAGCAGGGCGACCAGGATGGCAACCCCGAGCGAACCGGCCAACAGCCAGAATAAGCCGCCCATCATGCCGCCGGTAACCGTCGCCCCGGTCAGCCGCCCGAGCATCCGATTGAACAAGCCGCTGAGAATGAAGAAAGCGAACAGCAGGAATGGCAGCAAATTACCGACCGGCGCCGGGCCGCGCTCACGCTGTTGCGGCGCCGGCAGCGGCTCGCCCTCGATCAGCCCCATGAGCCGGCTCACCCCCGCCTGAACGCCGCCGGCGAAATCACCGGCTCGGAAATGCGGCACGATGATTTCGTTGATCACCCGGTTGGCGACCGCATCGGGCACCACTCCCTCCAAGCCGTAGCCGACCTCGATGCGCAGGGTCCTATCGTTTTTGGCGATCAGCAGCAGCAGGCCATCATCGACGTTTTTACGCCCCAGCCGCCATTGATCGACCACCCGGATGGAGTACTGCTCTATGGTTTCCGGCGCGGTGGTCGGCACCAGCAGGACGGCGATCTGTACCCCCTTGCGCTGCTCGAACGCCGCCAACTCCTGCTCCAGGGCCTGCCGCTGCGACGCCGACAGCGTACCGGTGAGATCGGTTACCCGCGCGGTCAGCGGCGGCACCGCCACTTCGGCCCAGGCCGCCGCCGCCAGCAACAGCGCGGCGGCAAGCATCAGCCATCGCACCCGGCCGACCATGCGCAGCAACGGCAACAGCATTGCCCGAACCTACTGCGCCGGCGCCGGCTGCCCCGCGCCTTGCTGCCTGGGTGTGCCAAAGTCAACGGTGGGCGGCTTGGCCAACTCGCGCTCGTCGGCGACGGTAAAGCTCGGCTTGGTGTCATAGCCGAACAGCATGGCAGTGAGGTTGGTCGGGAAGCGCCGCACCACCAGATTGTAAGCCTGCACTGCCTGGATGTAGCGATTACGCGCCACGGTAATGCGGTTTTCCGTGCCTTCCAGCTGTGCCTGCAGGTCACGGAACGCCGCGTCCGCCTTCAGCTGCGGGTAATTCTCGGCCACCACCAGCAGGCGTGTCAGAGCCGAGGTCATTTCTCCCTGCGCCTGCATGAAGCGCTGGAACGCCTGCGGATCCTCCAGCAGCTCCGGCGAGGCCTGGATGCTGCCAACGCGGGAGCGGGCATTGGTTACTTCCGTCAGCACCTCGCGCTCATGCGAGGCATAGCCTTTGACGACGTTCACCAAGTTGGGCACCAGATCGGCGCGCCGCTGGTACTGGTTGAGCACCTCCGCCCAGGCTGCGGTCACCGCTTCATCGGTCGTCTGCAACTGGTTATAGCCACAGCCGCTCAGAAGTGAAGTCAGCAGCAGGACCAGTCCAAGAAACCATTTTTTATCCATGCAACCCTCGAAACGCGCTAAAGGCGAACAGCCGCCAACGGATTCTGCTGTTCATTATCGAGCAGGCAGCAGCCACGGAACAGAGGCCGCCATCGGTTTGGCTGGCACCTGCACGGCGAAAACGCTCGCACCTTCCGCTAGATCTGCGGCTCGGCCAATGCCGGTGCCAAGGGGTAAACAGGATGAAGTAGCGCAGCCAGACCTCGCTGGGCGTCGTTGCTCGCTTTCGGCACAGCCTCGCGAAGAAGCGGGCCGGCGCCACTTGATGCGTCAGTCAGACTGGCACACCACCACCCAGCGCCGGGCAGCTCGTTTGGGAATGGAGACTAGCGTGCCATACCGTGGAACTCGGTGTTCGGCCCCATCCCAGTATGGCTGGCAAGCCGATTGGACATGGCGAACATGCCGACAATGGCGCCGATGTCCCAAATCGCGTCCTGGCTGAAGCCGGCGCGAGCCAACTGCTCGTGATCTTCGTCACCCACCAGCCACGGCGTGGTCGCCAGCTTCAGTGCGTAGTCGAGCATCACCCGCTGTCGCGGCGTAATTTCCGCCTCCCGGTAGTTGATCGCCACCTGATCCGCCAGCAGCGGGTTCTTCGAGCGGATCCGCAGAAAGGCGCCATGGGAAACCGTGCAGTACATACAACCGTTGGCCGCGCTGGTCGCCACCACGATCATTTCCCGCTCGGCCTTGCTCAAGCCTTCGTCCTTTTCCATCAGCAGGTCATGGTAGGTCAGAAAGGCGCGCAGCTCTTCCGGCCGGTACGCCAGCACCATGAATACGTTAGGGATAAACCCCATTTTTTCCTGCAAAACGCTGATCCGATCTCTGAGATCGGCCGGCAGCTCAGCGAGTGCCGGCACCGGGAAACGGCTTCTGGGAGAGGTCTGGCTCATTAGGTTGCTCCGTTGTGGCTCAGGCCAGCCAGCGCTTGCGCCGACGGTAGTGCTTGACGTTGTGGTAGTCCACCTTGCCGGTCCCGCCCAGATAGAACTCCTGGACGTCGGGGTTCTGCTTGAGCACGTCGGCGGCGCCGCTCATGACTATATGACCGTTTTCGATCAGGTAGGCATGCCGGACGATCTCCAGCGCGGCGGTGGCGTTCTGCTCCACCAGTAGGACGCTGACGCCTTCGCGCTGGTTGATCTCGTGAATGATGGCGAAGATCTCCTGCACCAGCAGCGGCGACAGGCCGAGACTGGGCTCGTCCAGCATGATCAGCCGTGGCTCGGTCATCAGCGCCCGGCCAATGGCCAGCATCTGCTGCTCGCCGCCGGAGAGATAGCCGGCTTTGGTCTTGGCCCGCTCCTTGAGGCGGGGGAAATACTGGTAAACCCGCTCGCGCAACTCGTTGAGGCGCTGCCGCGAGCCGCCGCTGCGATAGGCCGCCAGCAGGTTATCGTCTGGGGTCAGGTGGCCAAAGATCCGGCGGCCTTCCATCACATGCACCAGACCGCGAGCGACCCGATCCGGTGCGCCGAGGGCAACGATATCGTCGCCGCGGAACTTGACGCTGCCGCGAGTAACCATGCCGCGCTCTGGCGCCAGCAGGCCACTGATGGTCTTCAAGGTCGTGCTCTTGCCGGCGCCGTTGGCGCCGAGAAGGGCGACCATGTCGCCCTCCCCGACTTCCAGCGAGACCCCTTTGATGGCGAGGAACACCTTGTCGTAGACCACCTCGACATTGCTCAGGGTCAACATCTTTAACGCCCCTTCTTAAACTCGGCGGCACCCTTGCGGATTTCCTCCCAGACGATGTCCTGGTAGGCGTTGTGCCAGTCGCTGACCGGCTCCCAGGCCTTGCCATTCCACTGGGAGACGCGGCCGAAACCACCGCCCTGGTGATCCTTGGTGCTGAAAGTCACCGGCGGCATCAGCCCCTGGGCATCGTAGTCCTTGACCATCTCGAAGCCCTGCCGCAGCTTGTCGCCGTCCAGCGGCGCACCGAACTTCTCCAGGGCCAGACGAGCGGCT
>DASULL010000031.1:0-2061 GCA_036278215.1 Gammaproteobacteria bacterium
GCAAACTGGCCGAGCATTTTGCCGGCTCCGGCCGCCGATGCAACCCTTGGTTTGCATCGCTGCATCAGGAAGCAGCAAAGCTGCTCAGCTGGAGCCGGGCCTCCTCGGCATCGTGCTCGATTTCTTCGAACAACTGACGTGAAGCCGGTTCGGCAACAAGCTCCGCTGCACGCTGGGCTAATCGTTCGATCGCCGATTCAGCTTCCAGCCGCTCAGCCACCACCACCTCGCGCTCATCCCGCGAAAACAGGGTGCGCAAACGCTGACCAAGACGCGCCAGGGTTTCGCGATCAGGATCCGGTTCGCTAGGCAGATCGTCGCGACGGCGCAACTCGGCAGCGACCGCCGCCGCCAGCTGCTCCCGCCGCAAAGCCAGTTTGCGGCAACAGCCGGCCAGCGGATCCTCGCCGAGAGCTTCGGCATCGTCGGCATACAGATGCGCCGCCGCCGTCAGTGCTTCCAGCAGATCATGCAGTGCCACTTCGGTATCATTGCGCAGCATTGGTCAATCCTTCCGCCCGCGTCTCGTCACGCGGCACATAAACAGCGACTGCCGCCGGCACGACTTCAAACACGGCCGGGGTTTGCGATACCAGTTCGCCATCCGCGGTGATCGCCTTGGAGCGCCGGGTGCGGATGGCAATCCGCCGGCCGCGAAAGTTGGCGACCTCATCAAGCGCTTCATGCCGCCCGGCACGTATTGCCGGCAACAGCGTTACCAAGCGCCAGAGGCTCTGCGGACGAAGGGAATAGACATCCAGCAGCTGGTCGTCGATCACCGAGTCCTCATGCACGCTCATACCGCCGCCAAAAAATCGGCCGTTGCCTACGGTCACTTGGATGCTGCGCAGATAGTGGATCTGGCCGTCGCAGTTCACCTCCGCCACAAACGGCCGCACATCGCGCCAAGCTTCAAGCAGGCTGCGGGCGTAGCCGAAAATCCCCCAGCGCTGCTTGCGCTCCTGGCTTAGCCGCCTGGTTACGGTGACAGCAACACCGATGTGGGCCGCGTTAAAGAAGTAATGGCCGTTCACCCGGCCAATATCGATAAAGTGAGTCTCGGCATCTGCAATCACATCAACGGCGGCAACCGGATCGAACGGAATCCCCAACGAGCGGGCCAGATCATTGGCTGTCCCCAGCGGCAAAATGCCCAGCGGCAAGCCGCTTTCCACCACGGCAGCGGCTACGCCTCGCAAGGTGCCGTCACCACCACCGAGTACGATCAGATCGAAGTCCGGCGCCCGTCGACGAATCTCGGCAACCGCTTCCTCGGGGCTGTCCGGGTCGATTTGTTCAAAGCCGATCCCGCGCTCGGCAAAGCGGCCTAGCATTCGATCAAGATCGCTACAGCCCTGACGGGCTTGCCGGTTGATCATCAGCAGCGCACGCGGCTCCGCCACAACGACCTCGCAAAGCTATTGCGGCCCGAGCGCGGGCCCGGGATGACAAGTGGGGCTGACGCAAGGGCTCGGCAAGCAAAACCATGGGGGATCTAAACCATCCCGTCGGGGTAACGCTTGAGCGGAGGATGAGTTCACCCCAATGTCAGGGGTTGCTGATATGAAAGGAGTTTCATGCCATGCCGGACTCAGCCACCACCAAGAAAATCAGGGCGGCGCTCGAGCGGGCACGCGACGTCGATCTTCATCACAACCGGATCAATATCAGCGACGGTGAAACCATCCGTCTTGAAGGCGAAGTCGACAATATCGCCGTCAAACGACGCGCCTACCAGATTGCCCGTGAAGTGGCCGGCGACGCGAACGTAGAGGATCGGCTACTGCTGCGCGTGCAGCGCGAGCGAACCGGCGATGCCCTGCTGCAGGCGGTGATCGACGCCTTGGCCGCCGATCCGGTGTATCGCGATTTCGTCATCAGCACCCGGCGCGACGAACTACCGGCAGACCGCGACGCTATAGCCGTGGAGGTCCAGGACAGCCAAGTGTGGCTGTACGGCCAAGCCAACAGCCTGTCCCACCGGCGGCTGGCGGAAGTGACCGTCTGGTGGGTGCCGGGCACCGCCGATGTCGAAAACAGAATCCGGGTGCAGCCGCCGCA
>DASULL010000032.1:0-2128 GCA_036278215.1 Gammaproteobacteria bacterium
ACGGGAGAGAACAACATGGAAAGCCGAGTAAGTTACGCCGCTGTCGGCGCCTTCGTGCTGATCCTGAGCGCCGCGCTCATCGGCCTCGGCCTGTGGCTGGGCTCGGACGTGACGGTACAACGCTACGACCGCTATTCCATCTATTTCACGGAATCGGTTTCCGGCCTCTATGTCAATGCGCCGGTGAAGTATCGCGGCGTCGTGGTCGGCCGTGTGGAAAAGATGGAACTCGCGCACCAGAACCCGGAGCAGGTACATGTAGTGATCGCCGTTCAAAAAGGCACACCGATCAAGACTGACACCCGTGCCAAACTGGATCCTCAGGGCGTAACGGGCGTGGTGTATATCGAGTTAACCGGAGGCACCAGGCAGGCGCCGCTGCTGAGCAACGTCTCCGATAAGCCATACCCGGTGATCGAAAGCGAGCCGTCGCTGTTCAGCCGGCTCGACGAGGCACTGACCAACGGCCTCAACACCCTGGACGCGCTGGCGGCCCAGATCACCAGGGTGCTTAGTGAAGAGAATCAGCAAAGCCTGCAGCAAACGCTGACCAACCTGGCGCAATTCTCCGGTGTACTGGCCGCCAACAGTCAGCGGCTGGAAAATGCGCTCGCCAGCACCGAGCTGTTGCTAGCTAACGGCGCAGCAGCGACAGCCGCTCTGCCGGAGACGCTCGACAAGCTCGACCAGACCTTGAATCGCTGGGCCAAGCTGGCCGACCGGCTCGACCAGGTCGGCATCGAGCTGAAGGAAGTAGCGGCCAGCGGCCGGCGGGATCTGGAGGAAGTGGGCCGCACCACCATCCCGGGGGTCAATGGCTTAATCGCGGAACTGCAGGTGTTGACGGATAACCTGAGTCGGCTATCGGAGGATCTGCGAGACAATCCGCAGATTCTGCTGTTCGGGCGGCCCCGGGCGGAACCTGGACCAGGTGAGTGAGGGCAAGGATGAAACGAGCAATGAGCAGCTTGGCGCCTGCCGGCCAATGGCTGCTGCTACTGCTACTGGTCAGCGGCTGCGCCACGGTCAACCACGCGGCAGCGCCAATCGACTATCGACTGGAGCTGGACCCTGCCACCGTGCCTCAGATGCCGCGCCATGGCGGCGTGCTGTGGATCGCCCGGCCGCAGGCGGAAGCCGGCACAAGCACTCGCGGCATCGCCTACCGGACCGCGCCGTACCAGCTCCGCTACTACACCAAAAACCGCTGGACCGACACGCCAGCAAGGATGTTAGGCACGGTGCTTACAGGCGCGTTCGAGGCTTCGAACCTGTTCAAAGCAGTGATCGACGACAACCGCCTGCCCGCCAACTACCTGCTGACCACCCAGCTGCGGCGGCTGGAGCAGGTTGTCCCGACCCACGGCGAAGGGACGGTCGAACTTCAGCTCCGGCTGCAATTAATTCAGTTGCCGCAGCGCCGCCTGCTCGGCTCCTGGCTGATCGATACCAGCGCGCCGACCACGGCAAACAATGCCACCGCAGCGGTCGCAGCCAGCAATGCGGCACTATCGCAAGCGGTGGCAGTCGCGGTGCAATCGGTCGCGACGGCCCTCAACGATCTGCCGAACCCAGCGGGGCATTGAACCACCATGCCAGGACAGCCGCTTTCGACTCAGCCCTGCGGCCTTGCACCGGCGGCCGGCGCCACTTGATCGAACTGCTCCGGCCGGTAGCCAACCATGCTGTCCAGCGTGCTGCCATCGGTACCGGCGGTCAGCATAAGCAGCCGGTCCCCGTCGCCAGGGCGGGTGGTCAGTTGATCCACCGGCACCACCACTTGCTTGCTGCCGAAACCAAACGGCCCACCTATCACGACTACGGCCTGCAAACTGTGATCCTGCTTGCTGCGTACGATAGCGCGCACTTCGCCGAGCACCGCGCCGTCGGCGGCGACTATGGGTCGGCCCACCATCCGCTCAGCCCGCATCAGCTCCGCTTCTGCAGATTCGGCGGCTACGTTGGCTTGCGATGTCCCGGATGGCGCACTACCTGTCGAGCGCTGGCCTGGGGTTGGCAGAGTCGGTCGGTCGATCGGCTCGTCGTAGCTGCCGTAGCCGCCCCGCTCGCGGTTTGGATCTCCGCTCCAAACCAGTCCGGACACGCTGGTGGCAATCAGCAACCCGCT
>DASULL010000033.1:0-3199 GCA_036278215.1 Gammaproteobacteria bacterium
TTCGAATATTCCGCCGTTCGAAGGGCGCGACTGGTTTTCCTACCCGCTCGCCCCCGGTGAGCTGGGCCACGAAGGCTGGGGCGTGGTGGATGCACTGGGAGAGGGTGTCACCGGGTTGAGCGTCGGCGACCGGGTGACGGCGCTCAGCTTCAGAGCTTATGCCGAGTACGATCTGGCCGATGTCGAGGCGGTGGTCCGGCTGCCGGAGTCGCTGCGGGACCGACCGTTCCCGGGCGAGGCGCTCGGCTGCGTCATGAACATCTTTCGGCGCGCGCAGATCGAGCCGGGCCAGGCGGTGGCTATCGTCGGCATCGGTTTTCTTGGCGGCGCGCTCACCCGGCTGGCGACCCGCGTTGGCGCGCGCGTGATCGCCATTGCCCGTTCGCCTTCGGCCCTGTCGCTGGCCAAGCTGATGGGAGCGGCGGAGCTGGTGCACATGCGGGATCACGGAGAAATCATCGAGCAGGTCAAGCGGCTGACCGGCGGCGACTTCTGCCAGCGGGTAATCGAATGCACCGGCAAGCAATGGCCGCTCGATCTGGCGGCGGAGTTGACCGGCTTTGGCGGACGCATGGTGGTAGCCGGCTACCATCAGGACGGCCCGCGGCATGTGGACATGCAGCTGTGGAACTGGCGCGGCTTCGACGTGATTAATGCCCACGAGCGCGACCGCGCCGTCTGCATACGCGGGTTGCGGGAGGCGGTGGAAGCCGTCGCCAGCGGTCGCCTGGACCCGTCGCCACTGCTAACCCACCGCTACGCGCTCAGCGAGCTGAACGAAGCACTGACCGCCTGCGCTACCCGGCCTCAAGGTTTTACTAAGGCGCTGGTGCTGATGAACGGCGGAAGCGGCTATGGCTACTAGGAGAGGTAAGCCGCGGCTGGGCTTTCTCGGAGTCGGCTGGATCGGCCGGCATCGCTTGGAGCGTGTGCTCGAAGCCGGTGTGGCCGAGGTGACGGCGGTGGCCGACAGCTCGGCCGAGCTCGCCCTTGTCGCCGCCGAGGCAGCCGGCGGCGCCTATTGTCTGGGCAGCCTGGATGAGCTGCTGACCCTGGATCTCGATGGCTTGGTCGTCGCCACCCCGAGCGCACTGCATGCGGAGCAGGCGATCACAGCGCTGAGCCGCGGGCTGGCGGTGTTCTGTCAGAAGCCGCTGGGGCGCGACGCCGAGGAAACCCGGCGTGCGGTGGAGGCGGCCAGGCGCAACGACCGGCTGCTCGGCGTCGACTTTTCTTATCGCCACGTGGAAGGAATGCGCCGCCTGCGCAATCTGATTCGCAACGGCGAGCTGGGCCGGATCTTCGCGGTCAATCTGGTGTTCCACAACGCTTATGGCCCGGACAAGCCATGGTTTTACGAGCGCAGCTTATCGGGCGGCGGCTGTCTGGTGGACCTTGGCATTCATCTGGTCGATCTGGCGCTGTGGGCGCTGGATTTTCCGGAGGTGGTCGAGGTGCATGGCCGCTGCTTCAGCAAGGGAAAACCGTTATCGACGCTCAGCGACGCGGTCGAGGATTATGTCGTTGCCCGGCTGGAACTGGCCAGCGGCGCGGTGATTGATCTGAGCTGTTCCTGGCATGTGTCGGCCGGCTGCGATGCGGTCATCGGTGCTCAATTCTTCGGCAGCAATGGCGGCGCCGAACTGAAGAACGTCAACGGCTCTTTTTTTGACTTCGAGGCTTTCCACTACCGCGGTACCGCGCGCGAGCAGCTGGCGGCGCCGCCGGATGAATGGGGCGGGCGGGCCGCGGTCGCCTGGGCGCAGCAGCTGGCTCAAGGCAACCGGTTCGATCCACAGATTGAACGGGCTGTCGCCGTCGCGGCAGTGCTGGATGCGGTGTACGCCTCGGGCACAGTTGCGACGCCGCGGCCGCTGCGGGTCACTGGTTGATAGCACAGCGGTGTAGCCAGGCGGCACCAGCGAGGCACCCGGCGGAACTATTTCCTTCTATCTTGGCGGTAACCGGCTTGCTGCCTATCCCTGCACCGCGTGGCGGGCCGGCTCGAGCAGTTCCTGCTGGCGGGCCATGGCGTCTTCGATAGTCATGGTCAGGCCGCGGCGCACGTCGATAATCGGCTGCCAGTCGAGCAGGGCCTGCGCCAGCAGGATGTCCGGCTTGCGTCGCATCGGGTCGTTCTCGGGCAGGGGCTGGTAGGCGATGCCGGAGCGGCTGCCTGTAAGCTCCAGAATGAGCTGGGCTATCTCCAGAACCGTGCATTCCTGCGGATTGCCGAGGTTGATCGGCCCAGGGTGTTCGATGTTCATGTAACGGCAGATGCCTTCGATCAGATCGTCGATGTGCTGCAGGCTCCGCGTCTGCCGGCCCTCGCCATAGACAGTGAGCGGCTCGCCGTCCAACGCCTGGCGGACAAAGTTGGTGACTACCCGGCCGTCGTGCGGGTCCATCCGCGGGCCGTAGGTGTTGAAGATACGGACGATCCGCACCGGCAGT
This sequence comes from Gammaproteobacteria bacterium, assembly GCA_036278215.1. GTDB lineage: Bacteria > Pseudomonadota > Gammaproteobacteria > Nitrococcales > AK92 > JAAYIK01. Next base: position 2,455 of record DASULL010000033.1, read on the forward strand.
GAATACTGGCGGTGGTAGCTCATCGTCATGGCTTCGGCATAGCGTTTGGCTTCGTCGTAGACACCGCGCGGGCCGATCGGGTTGACGTTGCCCCAGTAGCCTTCAGGCTGCGGGTGCTCCAGCGGATCGCCGTAGACCTCGCTGGTGCTGGCGAGAAAGAAACGGGCCCTATGGCGGCGCGTCAACTCCAGCAGGTTGTAAGTGCCGAAGCTGTTGATTCGCATCGTTTCGACCGGCCAGCGCAGGTACTTCGGCGGTGAGGCGGGGCTGGCGAAGTGCATGACCCAGTCCAGCCGCTCCTCGATCGTGAGCGGTTCGCTGGCATCCTGCTCTAGAAAGCGAAAATTCGGGTTGCCTTCCAGGTGTTCGATATTTCGACGTCGGCCGGTGATCAGGTTGTCGACGCCGATCACACGATAGCCATCTTCGATCAGCCGATCGCTCAAGTGACTGCCGATAAAGCCCGCTGCGCCGGTGAGCAGCACCGTGCGTGGACGTTTCTTATCCAGATACCGTGTTTTTCTAATCCTCATCGACCAGTCACTCCTCCATGAGAACGGGTGTCGTGCCTTTCGCAGGCACGGGTAGCCGCCCGCGGCCACCGCCAGCTCCGCCGCGGGGTCTTTGAAGCGCACGGATGGAGCTTTACATAGGGTTGTAAGGGCGCAGTCCAAGCAAAAGAAGATGTTAATACACTGATCGTGACGGAAGTTTCGACGACATCTTTGCAGGCGAGGCGGGCGCT
>DASULL010000034.1:0-2066 GCA_036278215.1 Gammaproteobacteria bacterium
ATCAGGCCGTGGTCGCAGCCGGCATCGATCAGTTCCATCATGGCCTGCTTCAGAAAGCCGAAGTCCAGCACCATGCCGCTCTGCTCGCCTTCGCGGTGTACTCCCGCCAGCGCCACGCAACTTGCCTCGATGGCATAGCGATGGCCGTGCAGGTGCCGGCACTTCGAGCCGTGGCTGCGGATCCGATGACCGGCATCGATTTCAATGCGCCGGGTAATGCTGTACGTGCTCATGGGATCCCCAGATACTTGTGAGTCTGCAAGCTGATCCGCCACTGCGGATGCTCCAGGCAATAGCGCACCGCCGCCTCGGTATTACCCTGCCGGTCGGCATTGTCCAACGGCTGCAGGAAAAAATTCCTGAAATCGAGCCCGGCGAACTGGGCTGGGTCGACCCCAGCCTGCGGATAAACCAGCTTGAGCTCGTCGCCCCGCAACACTTTCAGCTCAGTACCGACTTTCGGGCTCACGCAAATCCAGTTCAAGCCCGCTGGCGGCGCAATGGTGCCATTGGTCTCGACAGCCACCTCAAAGCCGGCCGCCTGCAAGGCCGCGACAAGCTCGGCATCGAGCTGCAACAGCGGCTCGCCACCGGTGCAAACGACATAAGGCACACCGCCGGCCCCTGTCGGCCAAGCTTTGACTACCGCCGCCACCAATGCCTCGGCACTGGCGAAACGGCCGCCGCCGACGCCATCGGTGCCAATGAAATCGGTATCGCAAAACCGGCAGACAGCAGTCGCTCGGTCAACTTCCCGGCCTGACCAAAGGTTGCAGCCGCTGAAGCGGCAGAAAACCGCCGCCCTGCCCGCCTGCGCACCTTCGCCCTGCAGGGTGTAGAAGATCTCTTTGACGTGATAGCCCATGCACCGTTTCCGTCGACACAGCCTGACGGCTGGTTTACACGATCGCACCTGCTCCCGGCAGGCGGGACAGCTTGGCATACCGCCCTGAACGCAGAAGGCCCGCGACTGGCGGGCCTTCTGCTAAGTCGGGCTGAGCACAGGGAAAATGGCGGAGAGGGTGGGATTCGAACCCACGTGGGGCGCAATGCCCCCAACCGATTTCGAGTCGGTGCCGTTGTGACCGCTTCGGTACCTCTCCGGTGATCTGGTCTGCTGCCGCGGCGGCTTTGCGCCGCGTTCAGCTGTCCACGCCAACCGCGGGATGCGCATAATGCATCCTCGGACCAGCACGGTAGCTAAGCTGTGGCCAGTCAACCCAACTATGGGGTTATACTGGACTTCACTGCACAGGGCATAGCTCCGTCAGGCGCGTGGAAGCGCATAGTCTACAACACTAAGACGCTAAGACGAAGTGAAATTTAAACCACGTACGACACCCTCGCCGGTCCATCTGCTGATGGTCGCGGTTGTCCTGGGGCTATGCTACCTGACGTGGGCAGGTTATCTGGCCAAGCCGACCCTGCTCGACCGCATCCAAAAAAGCGGAGAGCTGGTGGTCGTCACCCGCCTCAGCCCCTCTACTTACTACGAAACCCAGCACAGCGGCCCAAGCGGGCTCGAATACGAACTGGCCGATTTATTCGCGCAAGAGCTTGGCGTCTCGCTCAAACTGATGGTCGCCAACGATCTTGGCCAGATCTTCAATGCGCTGGTTAACCGCAGCGCTCATATCGCCGCAGCCGGGCTCAATGTCACCGCTGAGCGGGAAACCCGCTTCCGTTTCACCGAACCGTACATGAGCGCCCAGCAGCAGGTCATCTATCGGGCTGGCGGCAACCGGCCACGGCAACTGGAAGATCTGAACAGCGGCACCCTGCGGGTGGCCGCGCATAGCAGCCAGGTCGAATTCTTACGCGAGGCGAAAGCCACCCTTCCCTTGCTCACCTGGGAAGAAACCAACGACCTGAGCGCCGACGATCTGCTGTACCAAGTCTGGAGCGAGCAGCTCGATTACACCATCGCCGACTCCAACGATCTAGTCCTGAGCCAGCAGTTCTACCCGGAGCTGCGCGCCGCCTTCGACCTGACCGAGCCGCAGGGGCTGGCCTGGGCGTTGGCCCGGAGCGACGACGACAGCCTGTACCTCGCCGCCGAGAGTTTC
>DASULL010000035.1:0-6243 GCA_036278215.1 Gammaproteobacteria bacterium
GCGTTTGCAACGCAACACCGTTACCAGACGCCCCTTCTTCACATTGAAGCGCTGAGCGTGCACTATTTCCCATTTATGGTGGCCATTACGACATAAAGCGCGACCATCCTGATCGGCGCCGTTGCGTCGCGGCCTGCGAAATGGAATGACGTCGCCCATACTTGCCTTCGCCTCTTGAATAACGCTCACTCAATCATATTTGGGGCCGTTCAGGAACACGGCGGGATCAGGCTCAACAGCCGGGGCTGCACTTCGATATGTGGCCGATGCCCTGGCCGCAAAAGCATACCTGTCGCCACCCTGAAACACCTCCCTACGGCCAAACCCGCTATCTTCGACAAGACGTCGACGGCAGGCGTTGCTATGATCTGCCGCTGCCGGGGCTTTTGACCCTAAACACCAGCGCCGACACCACGAGATTCGACGATGACAGACGCGCCCGCCGCCACCACTCCTTCCGCCGCCGACATCAAGCGCGAGCGCGCTGCCCAGGCTCGTGCCCTGCTTGGTCGCCTCGCCGAACGTTATCCAGCCTGCTTCACGCGGGACGCCGCCAAGGTGCGACCGCTGGCGATCGGGATGCAACAGAAGCTGCGCGCTGAACTGGTTGCCGCGCCGGAATTCGAGAACATTCCCGGCTGGCAGGTGCGGCAGGCGCTGGCCATCTACACTCGCTCGCTCGACTATCTCAGAGCCATCGTCGAGCAACGGCCGCGGATCAATCTCGACGGCTCGACTGCCGGCGAAGTCACCGAGGAGGAGCAGGCCCACGCCCGCACCCGCCTCGATGAGCTCATGGCGGCGCGGGCCGCCCGGCGGCCGAAGCGGCAGCAGCGCCAGGCTCCGCGCCGGAAACCGGCCGAGCAGCGTCCCAGCGCCGAGGAAATTCGTCAGCGCAAGCTGGAACAGCTGGCCGCCAAGTTCTCGCGCGGCTAGGCGCCTTCCAGCACCGCTGACTTACATCAGGAACAAGGCGTCTTACGCCTTGCGGGCGGCACCCGCTTGGTTTTCCGCGCCGATACAACCGCGGGCGTGGGCCAGATCCAGCAGCGCCGCCTTCTCGGTCAGGGTTACTTCCTTGCCCTCCGCCAGCAGCAGGCCCTGCTCCTGGAAGCGTCGGAACAGCCGGCTCATGGTTTCCGGCGCAAGCCCCAGGTAGTTGCTGAGGTCGGCGCGTGACATCGGCAAGCGGAAGCGGGTTTTGGAAAGTCCACGGCGGCCGAAGCGCTGGGAGAAGCTCAGCAGGGCGATCGCGAGGCGCTCTTCGGCACTGCGTTTGGCGACCGCGTGCAGCAGCTCCTGCTCCTTGAAGATCTCCTTACTCATGATCCGCAGCAACGACTGCTGCAGCCCGGGGATCTTCAGCGCCAGATGTTCCAGGTGCTCGAATGGGATTTCGCAGACGCTGGTCGTCTCCAGCGCCATCGCGCTGCATGGATGGTGGTTGTCATTGATGGCATCGAGGCCGAGGATCTCGCCGGGCAGATGGAAGCCGGTGATCTGCTCCTCGCCGCTGTACGACAGCACGCTGGTCTTGAGCGCGCCGGCGCGCACCGCGTAGATCGCCCTGAACGGATCCTGCGTCCGATAGAGATAATCGCCCCGCCGCAGCGGCCGCCGCCGCTGCACAATGTCATCGAGCAGTTCGACATCGCTCGTATCCAGAGCGACCGGCAAGCACAGCTGAAACAGGCTGCAATCGCTGCACGCCTGCCGAATCGTAGTCAGCTTTACCACTCCCTGCTCTACTGGCACTCTTCGCCTCCACGCTTGACCCATGTCAAGACATTATAGGGAAGCCCCCAGTCTACAGATGCTGCGCTTACTTTGCAGGCCCTGACTTCAGTTCAGCAGGGGCAGCCGATATAAAGCCTGCAGGCCGGCCAGCGCAAACAGGCCAGCGACGACGTCGTCGATCATGATGCCGAAGCCACCCTTGACATAGCGGTCCAACAGGCTGATCGGCCACGGCTTAAGGATATCGAACAGGCGAAACAGCAGAAAACCTGCCAGCACCGCATGCCAGCTCGGCGCGATAGCGATCATGGTGATCAGAAAGCCGACAATCTCGTCCCAGACGATGGCCGGATGGTCGTGCACGCCGGCTGCCCGAGCTGCGCTGCCGCAGAGATAGATCCCAATCAGGAATAGCGCCAAAGTCACTGCCAGGTAGGCAGTGAGCGGCAGCTGCGCCACCAGCAGATATACCGGGATGGCCGCTACCGTGCCAAAAGTCCCGGGCATCCAGGGCATCAGCCCGGAACCGAAACCAAGCGCCAGAAAATTCACCGGCTGCGCCAGCCGAAACCGCGACGGCTCCCGCTTCATGGCGCCTCTCCGAAATGCTGGTAACCGCCCTGCGCTGGCGGCCGGACCTGCCGGCCGGCTGCATCGATCAGCCGCAGGCCGGGCGCGGCGTCGATGGTGCCGATCGCGGTAACCGCGCTGCCGAGCGCACTGACGGCCTCGGTCAGCGCCGCCTCCTGCGCCGGCGAAACGGTGAAGCAGAGCTCGTAGTCGTCACCGCCGGCAAGGGCCAGTGCACTGGCCTCGGATCGGCCGCAGGCGCTGACCAGCGCCTGCGACAACGGCAAGCGCTCGATCTCCACCGTAGCCCCTACCCCGCTGCGCTCAAGAATATGGCCGAGATCGGCAGCAAGCCCATCGGAGATGTCGATGGCAGCGCTGGCCAAGCCCCGCAAGGCGCGCCCTAGCGCCAGCCGCGGCGTCGGGTAATGCAGCCGGGCGATCAGCTCGGCTGCTCCGCCCGTCGCGCTGCGCTGTCCCGACTGCCACAGCCGCAGCCCAGCGGCCGCATCGCCCAGGGTGCCGCTGACATAGATACGGTCGCCGGGACGAGCGCCATCGCGCCGTAAGGCTGCACCGCGCTCTACTGCGCCTAGCAGGGTAACGCTGGCGGCCAGTGCGCCGCGGGTGGTGTCACCGCCGATAAGAGCCACCCCGTGCGCCTCTGCCAGCCGCTGGAAGCCACTCTTGAAGCCGGCCAGCCAGTCAGCGTCGACCGCTGGCAGGGAGAGCGCCAGCAGCGCCCAGGCCGGCTGAGCGCCCATGGCGGCAAGATCGCTGAGATTGACTGCCAACGCCTTGTAACCGACAGCGTCGGCCGGCGCATCGGTCGGGAAATGCACGCCCGCTGTCAGCGTATCGACGCACAGGGCCAGCAGCTCGGTGCCGCCGTGGTCGACCAAGGCGGCATCGTCGCCGACCCCAAGCACCACATCTGTACGAGCGGCACCCAGTGGCGCGAAGAACTGCCGGATCAACTGAAACTCCGACAGCGTTGCCATCGGCTACTCCTGCGAGCTCTTCTGCCAGGCTGGATGCAGCTCCCGAATCGCCTCGCCGTCGGCACGCCAGCCATAGCAGGTGTCGAGCAGCCGCGGCCGCTTGTTCGGATCCGACTCGCCGCGCTTGCGCAACGGCATGATGGTCTGGATGGCGACGGTGGCGAGCGGCCGCAGCAACTCATAGAGATGGGTGCAGCCACCGGTCAGGCCCATCTTCGCCCGCACCTTGTCGGTCCAGCCGGTGGTGATCCGCATGCCGACCAGCTGCTCGTAGTTGGGGGCAATCTGCGGGCAGGACGGGAACGGCGAGTAGTCGGTGCAGGCGGCCACTTCCCGGATCGTCAGGGTGTCGTCCACCGTGAGCCGCATCCACATGTCGTGGATCGGCTCGCCGGGCGGGACCACGCCGCGAAAGTGGTTGCGGAAATCGTAGGCTTTGGTATCCACCAGATGCGCCTCGATGTCCCACAAGCCATCTTCGCGCTCGTAGCCATTCAGCTCTATCCGGCGCGTATGACGCAAAGTACGCGCTGTCGATTCGGGAAGCGGCATGATGACTCCTCGGCTATTTCTTATGGTTGGGCGTCCCAGCCGCTCGCATCTCCGCTGCGCGTAGCGGTAATGCACGCGCAACCTTGTCCAATACACCGTTGATATAACGATGGCTCTGATCGGCGCCGAACTGCTTGGCAAGTTCGACCGCCTCGTTGATCACCACCCGGCACGGCACATCGAGCCGGGCCTCCAGCTCGTACGTGCCGATCCGCAGAATCGCCCGCTCGATCGGATCCAGCTGTTCCGCCGGCCGGTCCAGCAGCGGGCTGAACTGGGCGTCCAGCTCATCGACCCGACCGGGAACGCCATGCAGCAGCTCTCGGAACAGGTCGATGTCGACCGCACTCATGTCCATTTCCTGCTGGAACTGGGTCTCGATATCGACCAGATCCTGGCCGGCCATCTGCCATTGATACAAAGCCTGCAACGCGCGGCGACGGGCGCGGGTACGCAGCCTGCCAAGATCGTCCTTACGTTTCATCGGGAGCCTAGCTTGCGGAACAGACTGATCATTTCAAGAGCCGACAGCGCCGCTTCGGCGCCCTTGTTGCCGGCCTTGGTCCCAGCCCGCTCGATCGCCTGCTCGATGGTGTCGACGGTGAGCACGCCAAAAGCCACCGGAATCTCGTGCTCCATCATCACCGACGTCAGCCCCTTACTGGCCTCGCCGGCGACGTACTCGAAGTGCGCGGTGCCGCCACGAATCACCGCGCCCAGCGCGATGATGGCGTCGTAGTCGCCGCTCTTCGCCAGTTTCTTCGCCACCAGCGGCAGCTCGTAGGCTCCCGGCGCACGGACCACGGTAAAGCTGCTGTCCTGCACGCCATGGCGGCGCAGCACATCCAGCGCGCCCTCCAGCAGGCGTTCGGTGATGAAGCCGTTGAAGCGGGAGACGATCAGCGCATAGCGGCCGTCACGACCGGTGAAGTCGCCTTCGATGATTCTCATGATCTGGTCCTGTTGTTAAACGTAGGGAGAGTCCACCACAGAGACACAGAAGGCACAGAGAAAGGAAGAAATTCTTGTGTAGGAGCGGGCTTTAGCCGCGAACGCTTGCGTCAGCAAGCGAAGTTCTTCGGCCGCTGTCGCGCCCGCTCGGGCCTGAAGGCCCTCCTACAGAAGACGATGAGCAGCGCAATCTGCAATGCGCTACTGACTCTTTTTCCTCTGTGCCCTCTGTGTCCCTGTGGTGAGCAGTTGTTTACGCCACCGGCTCGACGTACTCGACCACTTCCATGCCGAAGCCGGACAAGCCGTGCATGCGCTTGGGCGCCGACAGCACCCGCATCTTGCGCACGCCGAGATCCGACAGAATCTGCGCGCCGATTCCGTAGGTACGCAGATCCTCGCTCTTCTGGCCGCGCTTGCTGGCCTGTTCTTCCGTACCGGCCTGCAACTGGTAACCACGCATGCGCTTCAGAATATCGGCCACGTCGTCCTTTTGCCGCAGCACCACGACGACGCCGCTGCCGGCGGCGGCGATCTGCTGCAGCGCCGAGCGCAGCGGCCAGCCGTACTCCGGGCCAACGCCGCCGAAGGCGTCGGAAAGGGTGTTCTGCACGTGCACCCGCACCAGCGCCGGCTCTTCCGGCTGCAGCGAGCCGCGCACCAGGGCGAAGTGCATGGCGTTGTCGATGCTGTCCTGGTAAGCGTACAGACGGAAACTGCCAAACTCAGTCGGCAGCTCGCACTCGGCGACCCGCTCGACGGTGCGCTCGTTCTCGATCCGGTAGGCAATCAGGTCGGCGACCGTGCCGATTTTCAGATTGTGCTCGCGGGCGAAGGCGAACAGGTCGTCGCGCCGCGCCATGGTGCCGTCTTCATTGAGGATCTCGACGATCACCGCCGCCGGCTCGAAGCCCGCCAGCCGGGCGAAGTCGCAGCCAGCCTCGGTGTGGCCGGCGCGAGTGAGCACGCCGCCGGGCTGCGCCATCAGCGGGAAGATATGGCCCGGCTGATTCAGGTCTTCCGGCTTGGCGCGCGGCGCCACCGCGGCTTGCACGGTGCGGGCGCGATCGGCGGCGGAGATGCCGGTGGTCACGCCGGTGGCGGCTTCGATGGACAAAGTGAAGTTGGTGGCATGCTTGCTGTCGGTGCCGTTCACCATCAGCGGCAGCCGCAGCTGCTCGCAGCGCTCCCGAGTCAGGGTCAGACAGATCAAGCCGCGGCCGTAGCGGGCCATGAAGTTGATATCTTCCGGCCGAACCAGGCTGGCGACCATCACCAGATCGCCTTCGTTCTCGCGGTCCTCGTCGTCCATGATGACGACCATCTTGCCGACCCGCAGGTCGTCGATGATTTCGGGAATGCTGTTGAACTGCATGTTGTGCCTTTAGAGCCTGTCAGATAAAGCCGTGCTGACGCAGAGCATCCAGAGTGA
>DASULL010000036.1:0-5258 GCA_036278215.1 Gammaproteobacteria bacterium
TGGCGCGAACTGACCCCAGCCCCCATCAGTAAGCTCGACGATGATGCCTTCACCCGTGTCCGGGTAATCCTGATGAACGGCATCGAGCAGGAGGCAAACCGCTTCCAGCACCGCTGCGCTCAGTTCAATAAAGCCCTCCAACTGCCGCTGGCCCGCACCCGACGGGTCGAGCATCACCAGCAGACCCTGGTGAACTGGCTGCTACCGCCCGACCAATCGGGACTGGAAACTACTATCGCCTACGAGCAAGTGGCGATCGAAGTGACCGCCAGCGTCGCCCAGCACGAACCGGATCCGTACCTGGCCCAGGTCTACCGTTTCGGCATGCTGGAGGACTTCGATCATCTGTACCGTTATTCGGCGCTGTTGGACCGGGTCGAGGGCAAAGATGCCAACAACATCACCCAGTGCTACACCGATATCATTGCCGGCCGCCCCACGGCGGACGAACACCGCCATCCGGCAGACGATCTACGCGAGCACTACGATCGCAACAAAGCGGCGGCGATCAGCAAGCTCAATGCGCTGACCATTTACTCTGGTGAATATCAAACGCGCGATTTCTACATGAATATCGGCCCGATGTACTCCGATCCAGTCGCCCGCCAACTTTATGCCGAGATCGCTTCGATCGAAGAGCAGCACGTTACCCATTACGAATCGATCATCGACCCGACCGAGACCTGGCTGGAGAAATGGCTGCTGCACGAAGCCACCGAGGTCTATAACTACTACTCCTGCCTGCAGAGCGAGAGCAACCCGCGCCTCAAGAAGATCTGGGAGCGCTTCCTCGACTACGAGCTTGGCCATTTGCACATGGTCATGGACCTGTTCAAACAGCACGAGCGGCGCGATCCGGCCGAAGTGCTGCCGGCCGAGTTGCCGGAGCCGATCAAGTACGAGAGCCATCGCGATTTCGTCCGCCAGGTGCTGAACCAGGAGGTTGACCTGACCGCCCACGGCGGACAGTTCGTTTCCCGTGCCCAGGCCGGTGAAACCGAGGCCTCCACGCAGTACCGCAATCATCTGAACTCGACCGGCTCGCCGTCCGAGACGGTCGCGGTCAATTACATGTGGCGGCCCGGTACCGAAATTGCCGATCGCCACGCCGCCCCGCGGCAAACCATGTAAGGAGAGAATCATGGCAACTCCTACATCCATGGGCATGAACCGTACCGGCATGGGCGTATCGCCAAATCAGGCCGGCCGTCTGCTGGAAATCAGCAAGGCACATCCAGTCCAGCCGGGAGATGAGATGGCAATGGCGCGGCTGCGCCGCGACTACACCACCCAGGCTCAACCAGTCGGCACGGTGCCGCCACCAACTTCGGTGAAAGGCGTCGCCACCAGCGCGGTCGAGATGATCAAGGGCCGCAAACCGACGGTGCTGATCGACAAGCTCGGCGAGCGGTTGGCCTTCGAGCGTACCGGTGTACGCCTGTACGAAGCGGTACTGGTCAAATTCGACGCGCTCGGCAGCTGGGACGGCGGCCCCAGCCGCGAACAGCTGATGCAGATCCGCAACGAGGAACTGGAGCACTTCGAGTTGCTCAAGCAGTGCATCGAACAAGTCGGCGCCGACCCGACAGCAATGACGCCCTCGGCCGACATCACCGCGATGACCGCAGCCGGGATCCTCGGCGTCATTACCGACCCGCGCTCGACTCTGCCGCAGGCATTGCAGGCAGTTCTCGTTGCCGAGCGGGCCGATCTAGAAGGCTGGCAATTGCTGATCCAGCTCGCCGATGAACTTAGCCACGACGATATGGCCCGGCAGTTCGGCCAAGCCGAGCAGGTGGAGGAGCGTCATAGCGCCTGGGTACGCGCTTGGCTGGCCAAGGCAGTGCTACAGGATGCCCGGCGCGAGATGAGGGCGGGCAAGAGCAAGCGCTGACTAAAAAGAGCTTGACAGATGCCGGTTGTACACAGGCGGCGGGTTAAGCGGCCTACCGCCTGCCGGCCCCAGGCCAGCCACCAGCAAAAAAACCGAAGTCTTTGATATAAGTGGCTTTTTAAGTTTCGTTTAAATTCTAGCCAACTCCCGCGAAGGCAGAGGGCATGCGATTCTGGGGCCCATTTCCACCCACCATCCACAGAGTTATCCACAGATTGTGTGGATAAAAGAAATTGCCCGCACACGCCAAGGACTTAGCAGTTTTTTGTGAACTGGTTCGCATGAACCTGTCGCAAGTTTAGTTTACCGGCTCCACGCCGGCCGTGCTGACGTGGCCTGCCGATTGGTGATCGCTGCATTCGCCCCAAACGTTAAAAAGCTCGAATATTTCGATACAGCGGTAACCAGCCAAGGAGGTCACGATGGCGCTGTTGAAACGGACGACGGATGTAGCAAGCCACGCGCGCGAGTTCACCAGCGATACTGCCAAGCAGTTGCAGACCCGCTCCAAGTACTTGGCACATCTCGCCGCAGCTCAGGGTTATCGGGCAGCGGCCTCGGCACAAGACTGGAGCACCAAGACCCGCGACTACGCCCGCCGCCATCCGCTAAAACTGATTGGCTTTGCCGCCACTATCGCTGGTCTCCTCGGGCTTGGCATATATCGGCGCAACAGGCGTTAGCAGTGCCTCCCACCTCCAAGGGCAGGCTAGAACAACTGCTCGCCCCATGACCCTTGGCGGTGCCGTGCCAGCGAGCACAGCTTGCGCCACCGGCCGGGGCACGCTATACCTTAGCGCCGAGCGAGCGCTCGCTTTTTAAACGCACCTGCCGCCGTGCGCACACCGCTCAGGGGGTTGCGCCTCCGCGGGACAGCGACCGTGGCAATCGGGGTGGGAGTCATGCAGCCGACCATCGGCTACAGCGAATTCAAACGTCAGGTCGACGCCTTACGGGCCGATATCTGCCGGGAAATTTACCAGCAGAACAAAGACCGCATCCGAGTGAAAAAGGAAGAGGTGGCGGTAGCGCGCCTTGCCGCTATCTTCGATCAGACCCTCGAGATCAGCAACCGGCGCGGCTTTCAGGCGATGAGCGTGCGCGACCTGAGCGAGCACACCGGGATCAGTATGGGCGCGCTGTATGCCTACATCGAAAGCAAGGACAAGTTGCTGGAGATGATTCTGTGCATGGGCCGGCTAGCGGTGGCGCGGGTAATGGCTCTGGCGCCGACCGAACCGGCAGATGCGCGCGCCCTGCTACGCTGGCTGCTGCGAGCGCACTTGTACCTTACGGAAACCATGCAGCCATGGTTTTACTTCTCCTATATGGAGACCAAGCATTTCGACCGCCAGGCGCGCGAGCGGGCGCTGGAAGGCGAGCTGGCCTCGGAGCGCTACTTCGCCGATTGTCTGCGCACTGGCATGGCGCAAGGGCTGTTTCAGGAACGCGACCCGGAACTGACCGCTGCCCTGATCAAACCCCTGCTGCAGGATTGGTATCTGAAGCGGTGGAAGTACCGCCGCCGCAACGTCGGCGTCGAAGCCTATGGCGACGCTCTGATCGAGTTCATCGAGGCCGCCTTACTGCGGCAACCGGCAGCCCCATCCGCACGGCCCACTCCTAAGCCGTTGCGGACCCAGGCGCCACCCTAAGCAAGCTATAAGAGGAGATTGACATGCAGTCCAACCTGTTCGACCTGAACGGCAAGATCGCCCTGGTGACCGGCGCCAGCCGCGGCATCGGCGAGGCCATCGCCAAGCTGCTGGCCGCCCACGGCGCTCATGTCATCGTCTCCAGCCGCAAGGCCGACGCCTGCGCCGCCGTAGCGGAAGAAATCCGGGCCGCCGGCGGCAAAGCCTCATCGTTCGCCTGTCATATCGGCGAAATGGACCAAATCGACGCCATCGTCGCCCATGTCGAAAAAGAGCATGGCCGGCTCGACATCCTGGTCAACAATGCCGCCACCAACCCGTACTTCGGCCATATCCTGGACACCGACCTCGGTGCCTTCCAGAAAACTGTCGACGTCAACATTCGCGGCTATTTCTTTATGTCAGCCAAGTTCGGCCAGATGATGCGCCGCCAGGGCGGGGGCGTGATCGTCAACACAGCCTCCGTTAACGGCATCCGCCCCGGCCTGATGCAGGGCATCTACTCCATCACCAAGGCCGCCGTGATCAGCATGACCAAGGCCTTCGCCAAGGAATGCGGCCCGTTCGGCATCCGGGTCAACGCCCTGCTGCCCGGGCTCACCGAGACCAAGTTCGCCTCGGCGCTGATCGAGAACAAGGAGATCTACGACCGGGCGGTCGCCGGTATCCCGCTCGGCCGTTCCGCCAAGCCGGATGAGATGGCCGGCACCGTGCTCTACCTGGTGTCGGACGCCTCCAGCTATACCAACGGCGCCTGCATCATCGTCGACGGTGGCATGCTGGTATGACCCGGCTGCCCGTCGACAAGTAACGGAAACGCCTTACAAAACCACAGAAAACGCAGAGCAGTCGCAGAAACAGCCGGCCAGCAGGGCAGGCGGGCAAGTCCGCGCCCCTCTGGCTGGCTCAGCGCCTGCTCTGTGATCAATCTTCGAATCAAGCGAGAGGAGAACGACATGCGCGCAATGATCTGCAAGGAATACGGTCCGCCGGAGAGTCTGGAGCTGGGCGAGCTGCCGCGGCCGGAGCTGGAAGCGAACGAAGTTCGTATCCGCGTGCACGCCTGCGGCGTGAATTTTCCCGACACTCTCATCATCCAGGGCAAGTACCAGCTGAAGCCGCCCATGCCATTCGCTCCGGGCGGCGAGGTAGCCGGTGAGATCATCGAAGTCGGCAGTGAGGTCAAGAACTTCAAGGTCGGCGATCGGGTAATGGCGCTAACCGGGTATGGCGGCTTCGCCGAGGAGGCGGTCACCGCAGCCACCCGCGCCATCCCCATTCCAGACGGCATGGACTACGTCACCGCTGCCGGCTTCTCCATGGTCTACGGCACCTCCTACCACGCCCTGGTGCAGCGCGGCCGGCTCAAGCCGGGTGAGAACCTGCTGGTACTGGGTGCCTCCGGCGGCGTTGGCCTGGCGGCGGTGGAAATTGGCAAGGCGCTGGGCGCCCGGGTCATTGCTGCCGCCAGCAGCCCGGAGAAGCTGCAGGTCGCGAAGGAGCATGGCGCCGACGAGCTGATCGATTACAGCAAGGAAGATCTCAAGGAGCGGGTCAGAGAGCTCACCGGCGGCAACGGCGCCGATGTGATTTACGATCCGGTCGGCGGCGATGCCTTCGACCAGTGTCTGCGCGCCATCAACTGGGAAGGCCGACTGCTGGTGATCGGGTTCGCCAGCGGCCGCATTCCGCAAGCTCCCGCCAACCTG
>DASULL010000037.1:0-7006 GCA_036278215.1 Gammaproteobacteria bacterium
TCTTTACGGAAAAGTATTCGGCTCTTTAACTGTCGACGCAGCAAGAGCCTCTAAGATCTTGGAATGGAGGCCGACACATGATGTTCGCGCTGGCTTGATTGAGGCGGGCGCTTCGTATCGAGGCCAGTTGCGAGGATGAGAGCTTCCTGGTGTATGTGTTGTGGCTGGATGTCGTAGTGGCCATGTAACCAAAGTGGTTTTCTAAAAAGCTACTTGAAGAGGGAATATGGTTTTCTTGGCCTTGGCTGTTCTCATCTCTTCATTTTCAATGACGGGTTTTTTCCGGAACTATGCGTTTAAAAGAAGCTTGATAGATATTCCTAATGCGCGCAGCTCGCACTCCCGGCCGACGCCCCGAGGCGGCGGGGTCGCCATTGTTGTCAGCTTGAGCTTTGGGCTGGCTATCTTCTGCTGGCTGGGCGAGGTGTCTTTTCGATTTGCTTTAGCAGTAGGTCTGGGAGGGCTTTTGGTTGCTGCCGTTAGCTACCTCGACGACCGTTATGATCTCCCAGCGCGCTGGCGCTTCCTGGTGCATGTTATCGCCGCCGGCTGGGCTTTGTGGTGGCTTGGCGGAATTCCGCCGTTACTTATATTCGATCAGGAGTTGCGTCTGGACTGGCTCGGCATCCTGATCGGCGGGCTCTTCATCGTCTGGCTTCTCAATCTCTACAACTTTATGGATGGCATCGATGGTATCGCCGGCGTTGAGGCGGTCACTGTTGCCTGCAGCGCTGCCGTGCTGCTGGGGCTTGGCGGCGATAGTGCAGCAGCGCTGCAGCTGCTGCTTCTAGCTGCGGCGGCACTTGGTTTTCTGCTGTGGAACTGGCCGCCAGCAAAAATCTTCATGGGGGACGTGGGGAGCGCCTACCTTGGTTTCGTCTTTGCTGTGATTGCCCTCGAGACTAGTAGAGAGGGACCGCTCAATCTCTGGGTGTGGCTGATTCTGCTCGCGGTGTTCATCACCGATGCCAGCGTGACGCTGTTGCGGCGGCTGTGGCGGGGTGAGCGCTGGTACCAGGCGCACCGCTCTCACGCTTATCAGCAAGCAGCTCGCCGGTTCGGCAGTCACCTTAAAGTTACCCTCACGGTGGGTGCGCTGAATGTCTTATGGCTATTGCCTCTTGCCGGGTTAGCTAGCATGTATTCTGACAGCGGTTGGTGGCTAGCCGGGCTGGCATATACGCCACTGGTCGTGATTGCGCTGGCGCTGAATGCCGGCGTTTGTGATAGCAAAAATTCGACCTATTAATAAATTCGAATTAAATAAATTCGAAGCTCCATGGAGGGGGCATCGAATGTATATCAAGCTTATTACAGCTGCCCAGGGACTGGGTGCGCTGCCGCGGCCGGTCAAACGGCTGATTACCATTGCAGCTGATCTTGTGGCGTTGCCATTGGCGTTATGGTCAGCATTTGCCTTGCGATTAAATACATTTACTCCGGAAATTGAGTCGTTCTGGTGGTTGTTTGTGGTCGTCCCAGTGCTGACGGTGCCGGTGCTGAAATTGTGTGGGCTGTACCGGGAAGTGCTGCGCTACATGGGGCCACAGGCCGCTATAGCGATTCTGAAAGGAGTGACTATTTCGGCGGTGCTGCTGGGAACGGTGGCGCTGCTCGGTGGGGCGCGTAGCTTGCCACGGTCGGTGTTGATCTTGTATTGGCTGACAGCGCTGCTTTACGTGGGCGGCAGCCGTGTTCTGCTCCGTGCCTTGTTGCAGTCGCTGATCCGGCAGCCTCGCGGGCGCGAACCGGCAGTTATTTATGGTGCCGGTGCTGCCGGCGCGCAGCTGATCAATGCCCTGGATCAGGGGCTGAGCTATGTTCCCGTGGCCCTGTTGGACGACGACAAGGCGCTGCAGGGCAGCACCGTGGGTGGCCTGAAGGTGCATCCACCGACGATGCTGGAGCGGCTGATCAAGGATGCTGGGGTGCGCCATGTGCTACTGGCGTTACCGGCGGCGTCGCGCGAGCGCCGTCGGGCTATTCTGCGCTGGCTGGAGCTTTTTCCGGTGCGCGTCAAGACGCTGCCCAACCTCAACGATATCGTTAGCGGCAATGCCCGGTTGGACGAGATTCGCGACGTCGAGATAGAGGATCTATTGGGACGTGACCCGGTAGCGTCGGACCAGAGTTTGTTTGACAGCTGTATCCGCGGGAAGAATGTGCTGGTGACCGGCGCTGGTGGCTCTATAGGTTCGGAGTTGTGCCGGCAGATAGCCTGTCTGAAGCCGCGGCGGTTAGTGCTTTACGAGCTATCCGAGTTTGTGCTGTATCAGATCGAGCGTGAGCTGCGGGAGGGACAGGTGCAGCAGGGAGGGGAGGTCGAACTCGTCCCCATTCTCGGCTCGGTGCTGGATCAAGCCAAGCTGCAGACGCTGATGAAGGCGTTCGCCATCGAAACCGTCTATCACGCCGCTGCCTACAAGCACGTTCCGATGGTCGAGCACAACGTGTTGGAAGGCATACGCAATAACACCTTCGGCACTTGGTGTGCGGCGGCGGCGGCGTTGGCAGCAGGGGTGGAAACCTTTGTACTGATTTCCACCGACAAGGCGGTACGACCGACGAATGTCATGGGCGCCAGCAAGCGCTTAGCCGAGTTGATCTTGCAAGGCCTTGCGCAGAAGGGCGGGAAGACAGTGTTCTGCATGGTCCGCTTCGGCAATGTGCTGGGCTCATCCGGTTCGGTTGTGCCGCTGTTCCGCGAGCAGATTCGCCAGGGCGGGCCGGTGACCATTACCCACCCGGAAATTACCCGCTATTTCATGACCATTCCTGAGGCGGCTACGTTGGTACTGCAGGCAGGTGCCATGGCGGAAGGCGGGGATGTGTTCGTTCTGGATATGGGGGAGCCAGTGAAGATCCTGGACCTTGCCCGCCAGATGATCCGGCTGATGGGCTACCAAGTCCGTGATGAAACCAACCCCAACGGCGATATCGAGATCGTCTTTACCGGTCTGCGGCCAGGGGAGAAGTTGTATGAAGAGCTGCTGATCGGCGACAACGTCACCGGTACTCGCCACCCGATGATTATGCGAGCGACAGAGGCGTCGCTGCCGTGGAGGGAGGTGGAGCGTCTGCTAGGGCGGCTAAGAAAAGCTTACGAGCGTTTCGACTGCGAGGAGGCAGAGGCTGTGTTGGCGGAAGCTGTGACTGGCTTTGTTCACGATGGACCAGGGCAGGATCTGCTCTGGCAGAGAACCGTGGCCCAGCGAGTCGAAGCAGAAGAAAAAGTCGCATATCTGCGGCGGCCAATAGCTTAGCGGCCGCCGTCGCGCGCAGAAGATCGAGCGGCGGTGAAGCAAGCTGTCTCCGGGCTCTACCGGAGCTGCTGGGAACAAATGGCCTTAGGGAATTACCACCTCTATTCTCAGGCCGAGCGCTTCCAGCTTTTCTTGCAACGCCCGCTTGGCCGCATCCTCGCCATGCACCAGCCGCACCTGCCGGGGTGGATGGCGCATGCGGCGGATGAAATTCACCAAGTCTTGCTGATCGGCGTGAGCCGAGTAGCCGTCGATGCGATGGATGCGGGCGCGGATGTCGTAACGCTGACCGTCGAGTTCGACCCAGCCGCCGCGGGGACCGTAGTCGAGGATGGCGCGGCCGGGGGTGCCGCGCGCCTGATAACCGACGAATAGCACGTCGTTGCGCGGGTCGCCCAGCATCGCTTTCAGATAATTGACGATGCGGCCGCCGGCGCACATGCCGCTGGCGGCGATAACCACGGTTGGCCGGCCGGTGCGGGCCAGATAGTCGACGGCGCGCAGGTGGTCTTCGTGATCGTCGATGGTAGTGAGCTGCTCGAAAGCCAGCGGATCGCGGCCCTGGGCTATCCGCCGCCGCGCTTCGGCGTCCCACCAGGGGCGCAGTGCCCGATAGGTTTCGGTAAAACGGCTGGCCAGCGGTGAGTCGACGATGATCTCCAGGTCTTCCCAGCGCAGTTCGTTCTGCCGGTTTTTCCGGCGCGATTCGGCGTGAATGATGCTTTCCAGCTCATACAGCAATTCCTGGGTCCGGCCGATACTGAAGGCGGGGATCAGCACAGTACCGCGGTCGGCGAGGGCATGTTCAATCGTCTGGCGCAGTTGCTCGCGGCGGTTGGCGCGTCGCTCGTGCAGCCGGTCGCCATAGGTGCTCTCCAGCACGACCACGTCGGCGGCATAGGGCGGTTTCGGGGCGGCCAGCAGAGGGGCATAGGGCGCGCCGAGGTCGCCGGAGAAAACGATTCGCTGGTCGCTGCCGGCCTGTTTGATCCGGCATTCGACGTAGGCCGAGCCGAGTACATGGCCGGCCGGCTTCAGTTTGACGGCAAGGCTGGTGGCGCCCGACTCGGCGACCATATGCCAGCGACCGTAAGGAAGCGGGACGATCCGCTCCCGCAGGGCGTCGAGAAAACGGTTGATCAGCCGGGGCTCGCGGGTGAAGCCAAGTTTGATGGCGTCTTCCATGACCAGCGGCAGCAGCCGGGCCGATGGCTCGCTGCAGAGGATGGGGCCGGTAAAGCCGGCGGCCATCAGGTAAGGCAGGCGACCGACATGATCGATATGGACGTGGGTTGCTACCAGAGCACGGATGTGCGCTACCGGGAAATCGATCTCCAGCCGCTCGGCATCGGCTGCGCCGCTGCCAGAGGTTTCTTCGCCCTGAAATGCGCCGCAGTCAATCAGTATCCCCAGCTCCTGATTGAGCCGCAGCTCATGGCAGGAGCCGGTAACGCCTTGGACGGCGCCGTGGTGGAGGATGATCGGATGGGCAAGATCGGCTGCTGTTGAGGCGGGTTCCCCCGCTGCGATGACAGTGCTCATGAGTTTGTTCTCCCTAACATTTTCATGGAGATGGGCGAGGCATGGCCTGCCGTTTCCATCTAAACTTTGTCGCTACGAGCCCCCATAGTGTAAAAAACGGCGGATACGCTGCCAGTTGGCGCGATTTATCCCGCTCTCCGAACCGAAGAAGGAATACACCTTGAGCAAAGAGCTGAGCTGCTTCAAGGCCTACGATGTCCGGGGCCGTATCCCGGACGAGTTGAACGAAGATATCGCCTACCGTATCGGGCGCGCTTATGCCGAGTTTCTCAAGCCGAGCCGGGTAGTGATCGGCCACGATATCCGTCTCTCCAGCCCGGCCATGAGCGAAGCGGTAGCGCGAGGCTTGATGGATGGCGGCGCCGATGTGTACGACATCGGTGAATGCGGCACCGAAGAGGTGTATTTCACTACCTTCGACCAGGAAATGGACGGCGGCATTGTTGTTACCGCCAGCCATAACCCCAAGGATTACAACGGCATGAAGTTCGTCCGCGAAGGCTCCAGGCCGATCAGCGGCGATACCGGGCTGAAGGATATCCAACGACTGGCGGAAGAAGGGCGCTTTTCCGAACCGGCGCAGCGTGGACAGTACTACACGCTGGATCACCTGGAGCGCTACATTGATCACCTCTTGGGCTACGTCGATGTCGCTGCCCTGCAGCCGCTCAAGATCGTGGTCAACGCCGGCAACGGCGGCGCGGGCCGCATCATCGATGCGCTGGAGTCGCGCCTGCCGTTCAGTTTCGTCAAAGTGCACCATGAACCGGATGGCAACTTCCCCAACGGCGTGCCCAATCCGCTGCTGGAGGAAAACCGAGCGCCCACCATTGCAGCGATTACTGACAGCGGCGCCGATCTGGGCATTGCCTGGGACGGCGATTTCGACCGCTGCTTCCTGTTCGACGAGAACGGCCGCTTCATTGAGGGCTATTACATCGTCGGTTTGCTGGCCGCGGCTTTTCTGCGCAAGCGGCCGGGCTCGAAAATCGTGCACGACCCGCGTCTGACCTGGAACACCATAGATATCGTCGAGGCGGGCGGCGGCGTGCCGGTGATGACCAAAACCGGACATGCCTTCATCAAGGAGCGGATGCGCAAGGAAGATGCGATCTACGGCGGCGAGATGAGCGCCCACCATTATTTCCGGGATTTCGCCTATTGCGATTCCGGCATGATCCCCTGGCTGCTGGTGGCGGAATTGGTTTCACAGAGTGGCAAGCCGTTGTCCGCGCTGCTGGATGAGCGCATGCGGCGCTATCCGGCGAGTGGAGAAATCAACCGCAAGCTGGCCGATCCGAAAGCCGTGCTGGCAGCGCTGGAAGAGGCCTATGGCCAGGACGCCAAAAATATCGACCATACCGACGGCTTGAGCGTGGAGTTCGACGCCTGGCGCTTCAACGTGCGCGCTTCCAATACCGAGCCGGTGGTGCGCTTGAATGTGGAGTCGCGCGGCGACGAGGCGCTGATGCGCGCCAAGACGCAGGAGTTGCTGCAGCGGATGGAAGCATTTGCTTGAAGCAAGGGCGGCATTGCGTCAAAAAACCATTGGCCTTACTTACGTATAATGCGCCACGGCCCGTTGCTAGTAGCCGGGATGCGCCTCCAGACTTAAGGCAAGAACGAGAACACGTATGAGAATCACGATTTTCGGAACGGGCTATGTCGGCTTGGTGACAGGCACCTGTTTCGCCGAGGTCGGTAATGATGTCGTCTGCATGGATGTGGACGAGGACAAGATCGCTCGGCTGAACAAGGGTGAGATTCCGATTTACGAGCCTGGTCTCGAAGAGTTGGTTCAGAAGAATCACAAAGCCGGGCGATTGCGCTTTACTACCGATCCGGACGAAGCGGTCGAGCATGGCGCTTTCCAGTTCATCGCAGTGGGGACGCCGCCGGATGAAGACGGCTCGGCCGATCTGAAGTACGTGCTGGCGGTGGCGCGCACCATCGCCGAGCGCATGGACGAGTACAAAGTCATCATCGATAAGTCGACCGTGCCGGTAGGCACCGCCGATCGAGTACGCGAGCAGGTAGAAACAGTGCTGCGGGAGCGTGGCGCGGATCTGCCGTTCGACGTGGTATCGAATCCCGAATTCCTGAAGGAAGGCGCGGCGGTCAAGGACTTCATGAAGCCGGACCGGGTCATCATCGGCACCGACAATCCGCGCACTAAAGAGCTGCTGCGGGCGTTGTACTCG
>DASULL010000038.1:0-4977 GCA_036278215.1 Gammaproteobacteria bacterium
ACCAGCTCGCCGTTGGAGTAGGTAGGAGGGCTGTCGGCGACAGCGATGTGATAGCCCATCTGGGCGAAAAACTCGCCCTGGCGGTAAGTGTTGGTAAGCATATGGGCCTGGGCATCCCAGACCGTCTCGACGGCGCCACGAAACGGCGCATGGATGCCGCGGACTTCAAAAATATCGGCGAAATCCGATTTGATTTCGATTACCAGACCAATCGTGACCGGCTCCATGGCGTAGTTGGTGACCCGCAGGTCATCCAGCACCCGCCCATGCTCGATCTGCCGAACCACTCGCAGCCGCAACTGGTTGGTCGGCAGCTCGCCGCTGGTCAGCTTAAGCATAGGATTGGTGTAGTGAGCGATGCTGGAGTAATAGTCAACGTAGCCAGCTGTCAGCAGCACCAGCGGCTGGTTATTGAAGCGGTAGCGGTGGTGCGAAATGAAGCGGGTATCGTTGCAGTAGACGCCTTGCGAGGTGTTTTCCCGAAGCTGCATGGTCCGGTCGCTTACAACCACGGTCATGCCGTGATTGATCATCAGCTCGCCCGGCGAGATGGTGATGGAATGCTTCAACTTCCCGTTCACGTGCTGCTTGCCTCTGCCGTATCCACTGCACCTGCTTCATATGGGGCGCAGAGCTGGGCTAGGCCAGAGGATCAGGCGCATGGATGAGAAAACCAGACGGGCTTATCTTGCCTCTTACCACCGGATGCCGACCTGTTACCAAGGCCGGAAACACCAGGCTCACCCAATCCGTCGCTGATCAGGCGGCGGTGGGGGCTTTCGCTTCCTTCGGCTTGAGCGGCAAAGTAACGGTAAAGCAGGCGCCGGGGCCTTCGATCGGCGTCAGCTCGATTTCGCCTTGGTGGCCCCGCACGATCTCGCGGGCCAGGAAAAGACCGAGCCCGAGACCGGTGATGGCATCGTCTTCAACATAGCGCTCGAACCGGTCGAAGACCTTTGCCCGGTTCGCCGGCGGTATGCCGGGACCGTGATCACGCACCGTGAGCACGGCTTGGTCGTTCCGGCGCCGGACCGCTACATGGACCGGCGTTCCGGCAGCGTACTTGATGGCGTTGGAGAGCAGAGTGCCTATCACCTGCTCCAGTCGCGCCGTATCCCACTCGCCCACCACGCCGGCATCCGCCGACAGCACCAGCGGGCAATGAGCCTGCTCCAGCGCGGTAGCGTACTGACCGCAGGTTTCCGCTGTCAGCTGGCCAAGATCGGTCGGCTGGAAGTTGAATTCCAAGCGATTCAAGCCGCTGCGCGAAACATCGAGCAGCTCGTCGACCAGCTTGGCCAAGCGCGTGGCCTGGCGGTTGGCAATATCCAGCGTCTTCACCAAATCAGCCGGTGGCGGCACTTTGCCGGTTTCCAGATCGATCCGGCGACGGGTCATCTGCAGCTGCATGATCAGCGTCGTCAATGGCGTGCGCAACTCGTGCGAAGCGATAGAAAGGAAGCGGTCGCGCGCCTCCACAGCAGTCTGCAGAGCCTGCTCAGCGGCCCGCCGCTCGCTGACATCGCGAAAGGTAATGACTGCATAGATCTGGCGACCGTGCTCATCGTAGACCGGAGCGCCGCTATAACTCGCTACCCATTCGACGTTATTGTCGATGCGCCGCATACGCACCTCAACGCCGGCAAAAATCTCGCCCTTCAAGGCCCTACTGGATGGCCAAGCTTCCGGCGGTAAAGGATTGCCGGCGAGATCGCGGACATCGAAGTCCGCCATGTTCTGGCTACGCGTCTGCCTGATGTCGGCCTCCGGCGGAATCCCGTGCAGGCGCCGGGCCGCCGCATTGACCACCACTCGGTTACCGGCGGCATCGAACAGTATCAGGCCGTCGCTGATGCTGCCGATAATCCCTTCGAACTGCGCCAGGCTGCGGGCCAGATTGGAGTTGACGCGCTGCAGGTCGGCCTTGATCTGTTCCAGACGCTGCTCGCTCTGCACCCGCTCCTCGATATCGACGGCAGTCCCATACCAGCGCTGCACCCGACCCTTTGGGTCGAGCATTGGCGTCGAGCGGACCAAATGCCAGCGATAAGCACCGTCAGTAACGCAGCGGAGCCGGCACTCGACCTCGAACATCTCTTTATGCCGGCGAGCTCGGGCGACTGCTGCATCCGCCGACCGCAGATCATCAGGATGAACAACCTGACGCCAGCCGCCGGCGTGGGAGGCTCTCAGATCAAGGCCGGTGTAGTCTTGCCAGCGGCGGTTGACGTATTCCAGCGACGCATCCGGCCGCTGGGTCCAGACGATTACCGGCATGTAGTCGGCCAGCTCCCGGAGTTGCCGCTCCCGCTCCTTCAGCTCGTGCTCGGCTTGTTTCAATGGCGTTACATCAGCACAGGCACCGATCATGTACGCCGGCTTGCCATCCTCTCCGCTAAATACCTGCGCCCGGTATTGCAACCAGCGAATTTCTCCCCCCGGTTGCACGATGCGGAACATGCCCGAGCGCCGCCCAGGCCGGATTGCAACCGGTTCCATATTGGCCTGCACCGAAGCGCGATCGCCCGGGTGGACGATCTGCAGGAACTCACCCAGCGATCGCAGCTGTTCGCCCGGCTCGACACCAAAGAAATGCTGCAGATTCTCGTCCCAACTGCTCAGCTGTGTACGCACGTCGTGACGGAAGGTGCCGACGTCGGAGACGCTCAAGGCGGCCGCTAGGCGGGCCCGCCGCTCCTGCAACATCTCGGCGGCACGCTCCAGCTTGGCCGCCTGCTCGGCCACCTTCGCTTCGAGCTCGGCGCCGCGCCGCTGGAGCTGCTCTTCTTCGCGAACACGGGCGGTTACCCGGCGGGCGATATGAAAGGCTGCCGGCTGGTCGCCGAGGTGCAGCGGGCCATAGCTGAGCTCGTACACTTCCTGGCCGTGGACCGGATCGCCGACGGTCTGGGTTACCGTAACCTCCCGCCCTGCCAGAGCCTGCGACCAGGCCTGCTCCGCCGGCCCGCTCTGGTCAGGCAGATGAGCAAGAAATGCCCGCACATCGTCCCCCACTGCCGGCGCTTCGCCATACAGGCGGTGCATCTCTTCCGTATAGGCGGCGTTGCAGATCAGCAGGCGAAAGTCATGATCGATCGCGACGATCAGATCCGGCGCCTGTTCAACCAGTGCACGTAGCAGAGAAATAGTTTCACGCGGCGCGGAAGTGACGTTGCTAGATAGGGTCATCGTAAGCAGTTGGTAATCGAGAGGGCGTATTGGACAGCCAGCCGGCGCTGCCAACATGTTCACAGTCGACCTTCAGCCTACCGGTCATGTTCGCTCGACGGCAGTAGCTATCCTCTGGCCGCCTCCAGGGAATTCCCCAGAGGCGTTGTTACAACCAGCGCCGGGCAAGCCAACCCAGGCTCTCGGCCGGATAATGCAAGAAGTGCCTCCGGCTCCATACATCCAGCGAAATTTCTTCCGACTCGGCCAGATCGGCCAAAAATTGATCGCGCAGCGCCTGTCCCAGGGAAGGGTCAGAGGAAAAGAGGTTGACCTCATAGTTGAGGAAGACACTGCGGTAATCGAGGTTGGAAGTACCGATCATGCTCCACTTGCCGTCGGCAAGCGCCGTCTTGGCGTGCAGCACCCGCGGCAGGTACTCGAAGATCCGCACTCCGCCAGCCAGCAGCCTAGCGTAGGCGGCATGCGACGCCCAGCGGACCAGGCGGACATCGTTCTTCCTGGGTACGAGTATTCGCACGTCGACGCCGCGCACGGCGGCCGCGGTCAACCGCTTCTGGACTCGCAGGCTAGGTACGAAATATGGGTTGGTAAGCCACAGCCGCTCCATGGCCGAGTCAATCAGCCCGTCCATCAGGTAGCCCATGCGTCGCCGGCCGTAAGCCCCATGGTTCGACCACAGAATGTGACGCACCGGTACCCGCAGCGGCGCATGGTAACCGCGGTCGCCATACCAGAATGACTCGAACAGCCGCTGCGCCTGCGCCGCCAGATCGCCGAATACCCGCACGTGGGTATCGCGCCAGCGCCCCTCACCGTACTGACGGCGGGAACACTCGCGGTGAATGTTGAATCCCCCCAGATAGGCCACGCTGCCGTCTACCACCAGCAGCTTGCGGTGGTTGCGCCGGTTATAACGCCAGGGATCGCGCCATTGCCAATGGTGAAAGCGCCGCACTTTCACCCCCGCCTGCTTGAGCTTGCGCTCAGCGGTGCGGGGGAAGACCAGCAGCGAGCCGAAGGCATCGACATGCACCCGCACGTCCAAGCCATCGCGAGCGCGGGCGGCAAGCGCCTCCAGCAACGGCCGCCCCACCTCGTCCCAGGCCAGGAGATAGATCTCCAGCAAAATCGAAGAGCGCGCCGCCGCGATGGCGGCCTGCATGTCGTCGTAGAGATCATCACCCTCGACGATGACCTTGATCTCGTCACTGCGCTCGGGTGCTGGGGCGATGTTTACCGTGAAGGGTAGTGAGGTTTTCATTGCCTGTATCAAGCGTCCCTGCCGCCAACGGCTCTACCCCTCCCCCTCGCGCGTTTCCGGCCACTGCTCTATGCCCATTTCAGAGCCTCGCTCAGGCCCTCGATTCGGCCCATGTTCGGGACGCGGATCGGGAAAACCGGGGCTCGCCTTGCCGGCGAATTCGACGTTCTCGCGGCGGTAACGCTCCTGGTCGGACGGCAACTGCAACGCATCGGGGTCGTCGTCCATGACATCCAGCGAGCCGTCGCTGACGTCATCGGTTGGGGCAGCAAGGTTAAGCTCCGGCTCCACCAGGTCGATATCCAACTTGCCCCACTGGCTGCCCGGAATCATGTCCAGGTCGCCATTATCAAGCTGGATATCGATGTTGCCCTCGTCACTGTCCAGGCCGACCACCTGAAACCGCTGACCGTCCCTACGGTTCAGATACCAGTTACCCGGGATCGGCTCTACATCGTCGTTCGCCATATCAGATTCTGCCCATACAGCTTGGCTTGTAACTACCAAAGTAGGGGCAGGCGCGG
>DASULL010000039.1:0-6939 GCA_036278215.1 Gammaproteobacteria bacterium
CGTAAGGCCCCGTGCGGACAGTGATCTCAAAGCCCGGCCGGACTTCCTTGGCAGCCTTGGCACGACCACCGTTGACCTCCACCTTGCCGCCGTCGATAGCCTCGACCGCAAGCCGTCGAGTCTTGAAAAAGCGTGCCGCCCAAAGCCACCGATCCAGTCGCACGCCCTGTTTTTCGGTCATTGGTCACCCTCGCTGAAATCTGTCCGCCGGGTCAGCTCAGCGCCTCATCCGCCACCACCACGCCGTCCTCATCCGCGTACAGATAGTCGCCCGGACGAATGGTGATACCGGCAAATGTCACCGGCACATCGCGCTCACCCACGCCTTTCTTTACGCTCCTGAGCGGGTGGGTCTGCAACGCCTTGACGCCCAGGTCGATCTTGGCGATATCGGCCGAGTCGCGAATGCAGCCGTAAACAATCACCCCGGCCCAACCGTTACCGTGACCAAGCTCAGCCAACTGGTCGCCCAGCAGGGCACAGCGCATAGAACCACCTCCATCCACCACCAGCACCCGCCCCTGGCCTGCCTCGGCCAGCGCCGCGCGCACCAGGGAGTTGTCCTCGAACACCTTGACGGTCACCACCCTCCCCTCGAACAGCTTTCGGCCGCCGTAGTCGGAGAAAATGGGGGTAGCGATACGCAGGCGCTCGGAATATTGATCGCAGATATCGGTGGTCTTGTTGCGCATTGGAGATCCTCTGGACTGGTCGACGAACGCCGACACGCTACCCGCCGCGTGCTGCCGGCGCAAGATCATGATTGACATCGCTTACTGCCGCGAGAGAATAATCGTTCCCCACCCCGCACACGGATCCCACGATGCAGCTTGCAACCGACAGCGCCGGCCCAGCCCCGACGCGCACCGACCTGCGAACCCTGCTGCGCCAGGCCGACCGGCCGATCCTGATGGCGGTGGCTGGCGACAGCGGCAGCGGCAAGACCACTTACACCCATGGCATTCGCCGCCTGCTGGGTGCAGACATGGTGTCGTACGTGTCCCTGGACGGCTACCACAAGGAAGACCGCGCCACCCGCAAGGCTACCGGGCGATTGCCGCTCGACCCGCGCGCCAACGATCTGAAACTCATCAAGGCACACCTGCAAGCGCTGCGCGCCGGCGCCGCCGTTGAGATACCCATTTATAACCACAAGACCGGCTGCTTCGACCCACCCCGCATCATCCACCCGCGGCCGGTGGTCATCATCGAAGGACTGCACGCGCTCTACCCGAATTTCCTGCCCTACTACGACTTCACACTGTTCGTCGACACCGACCGCGAGGTGAAATGGCGCTGGAAGTTCGAGCGGGACGTCTGCGACCGAGGCCACGATCCGGACGAAATCAAGCGCGAGATGCAGCGCCGGGAGATCGCCTACCGCCGCTGGATCGACTTCCAGAAGACCCACGCGGATGTCATCGTCAAGGTGCACGAAAGCGAGCTCGGCTCGCTGGCGGCGCAGGACTATGAAAGCAAGCTGCCGGACAACTGCTACCACATGGAGATCCTGGTCGCGCCGACCTCACCGCCGCTGCCGGGGCTCTACATGCCGGTGGATTTCAACGCAATGACGCGCCAGGATGCGCTGCCTTTCATGCTTGCCAACGTGCCGAGCAGTTACTGGGGCCGGCAGGTCAACGTCGTCCATGTCGACGGCATCATCCCGCTCGAAGCCATGCGCCAACTGGAGCGGGAGATGATGCGCTACACCGGCCTGGAGGCCGATCTGGCGGCCATGCCAGCGGCCGACGATCCGGCCGCCACCCTGCGCTTCACCCAATTGGTGGTCGCCTGGCCGTTCCTGGGCAAGGTCGCAGCCCTGTTGCAGCAATGGGCCAAAACCGCCAACGCTCCGCTTGCGGAAGAAGAATAAAAATGCGTCGTGTCATCGCAGCCGTGCTGGCCGCCCTGCTCGGCGGGGCATTTTATATAGCGCTGCTGTACGTCTTCTTCACCCGGCTCTGGCCCTTGCTGCCGGTCTGGGCCAACGTGGTGCTCGTCATCCTCCTGGCGCTGGCCTTCATTCTCTCGCCCTTATTCCTGCTGCTGCGTCTGGGGCGCATGCAGCCGCCGCAGGCGTAGATTCGGACCCGCGCAGAGCCTACACTCTTGCGCTTTCGCCCACCGCCGCGAGGAGCAGTCATGAGCGACCGGCTCGACGTCTCTTATATTCTTACTTGTGCCGCTGGCGAATCAGCCGAGGAAAAAGCCCTCGGCATTGCGCTGGAGCAAACGGTCGAGCTGGCCATAGACTGCATCGACGACGATATTCGCACCCGCGTCGTCGGTCGCATCGACCAGCTCGCGCCGCTCGGCGACGGCCGCTACCATGCCCGCATCTCTTATCCGCTCGCTGCCATCGGCACAGAGCTGAGCCAGTGCCTCAACCTGTTGTTCGGCAACGTTTCCATGAAGCATGGCATCCGGCTGGTAGGTATCGACTGGCCGGAGCCGCTGCTGCGAGCCTTCGGCGGGCCCGCCTTCGGCAGCGCCGGCTTGCGGCAACTGGCTGGCGAGCCGACCGGCCCGCTGCTGTGCAGCGCTCTCAAGCCGATGGGGCTCAGCGCCGCCCAGCTTGCCGAGCGCTGCTATCAGTTCGCCCTGGGCGGCGTGCACTTCATCAAGGACGATCATGGGGTCGCCGACCAGCCGGATGCGCCCTTTGCCGAGCGCTTGGCCCGCTGCCAGGAAGCAGTCACCCGCGCTAATGCCGAAACCGGTCGACAAAGCCTGTATTTCCCCAACGTCACTGCCGGCTATCGCGAGTTGCCGCAACGGCTGCAGGCGGCCAAGACGGCCGGCTGCCGGGGCGTGCTGATTAACCCCTGGATCACCGGCCTGGACGCGATGCGGTTCGCGCGCGACGAATTCGGCCTGGCACTGATGGCGCATCCGGCTCTGACTGGCGCCTACTTCGCGCCGGACCATGGCCTTGCACCGGAACTTTTGCTCGGTGACCTGTTCAGACTGGCCGGTGCGGACGCGTCGATTTACCCTAACGCCGGTGGCCGGTTCGGCTTCAGCATCGAGACCTGCGAAGCCATCAATGACCATCTGCGTCGGCCGCTGCCCGGCGTCAAGCCGAGCTTGCCAACTCCTGGCGGCGGCATGGACGTTGCCCGGGCACCGGAATGGATACGTCGCTACGGCCCCGATACCATCGTACTCATCGGCGGCAGCCTGTACGCCCAGGGCGATCTGGCTGCCGCCTCCAAGGCTCTGCGGGAGGCGCTGACAGCCGCATGAAGAAAAACCCCTCGAAAGTCATCAAGGCCGACAACTATCGCTGGGACGACGTGCCCATGCGCGAGTACAAGACCGAAGGCACCCATTTCAAAGACATTACCCGTCAAACGCTGATGGGCGAAGGCGAAGGCGAAGAAGCGCTGAACTGCCTGACCCGCTACTTTGAAGTCCAGCCCGGCGGCTACTCGACTCTGGAGCGGCACGAGCACACCCACTCGGTGGTGATCATCCGCGGCCGCGGCGAGGTAATACTCGAAGATCGGGTGGAGCCGGTGGAGTTACACGACTGCGTTTACATCGCTCCAGACACCTTTCACCAGTTCCATGCGCTGGGCGACGAACCGCTTGGCTTTCTCTGCATCGTCGACCGCAACCGCGACCGCCCGCAGCTGCCGGAAGCGGAAGACATCAATCGCCTGTTCGCTAACGCAGAAGTCGCCAGCCGGCTGAAGGTGTAACGGCGGGGTTTTGTTCACCACCGAGACACAGAGGGCACAGAGGAAGAACGGAGGCTAACCACAAAGACGCAAAGATCACGAAGAGCCACAAAGGAAGATTCTTAATTTTGTGTTCCTTTGTGGGCTTTGTGCCTTTGTGGTGAATCTTTTTTTCTTTCCCCCCTGTGTTCTCTGTGCCTCTGTGGTGAACGTTCTCCCGGTTTTCAGTCGATATAAAACTCCCACTGCATGCGGGTAATGCGCTCGTCTTTCAGTCGAAAGCGGACGGTGGTCGGCAGCGGGCCATCGAGCTGGTAGACATATTCGTCCCCCTCCAACAGGTCGGCTTCGCCATAGGCATCGCTGAGTTGTTGTAGGGTGCTGCCCACTTGTAAGCCTTCGACCGTGCGGTAGCCACTACCGGTCACTGCCAGTTCCACGATAAAGGTCTTGCCGGACGAGCCCGGCTCGTACACTGTCAGCAACAGTCCGGGATAGGCAAGCCTCCGCACGGTATCCGTCTGCGCCCGGTCATGTCGATTCTGCTGGCGCTCAACCGTTACCGCGTCCGGCGGCGGTAACCGATCCAGCACCGGCTCACCGACCTGAATGCGGCGCACCAATTCGGGCAACGACATGCCGACCGGGCTGTCTGCCCGCTCCGCAATCGCGCATGCGCTTAAAAGTAGCGCCAACGCCAGAACTCGCCGCATGTTTCTCAAGATCCTTGCCCAACAGCCATACCTATAAGGTGGTGATGCCAAACCCACTGGCACAAGAATTCAAAAGGATAGGGGAAGAACGCGTTTTTTCTACCGGCTCGCACCGAGCCGCCAGCGGCCTGCATAGGTATGGCCGCAATTTTTCTCCCTTAATGTTTGCCAGCAGCAGAAACTGCGTTATACCCAGAAACAACCAGTGCGCTGGTCGCAAGCGCTCGAACTGCCCGGAGTAAGCAATGCGCGGTGTTGAACAGATTCCCTGGCTGTACGATGCCTTCATGACGCTGATGGATGCCACAGGTCTTCGCCGCTGGCGCCGCAAGCTGGTTGCCGGTGCGCGCGGGCCAACCCTGGAGGTCGGCTGCGGCACCGGCCGGAACCTGCCTTTGTACCCCGCCGGTGCTGCCGTGATCGGACTGGAGCCGGACTGGCAGAGTATCGCTCGCGCCCGCCGCCGAGCCCCACACGTTCCGTTAGTGGTCGCCCGCGCCGAAGCCCTACCGTTCCGAGCCGATACCTTCGATACGGTAGTCAGCAGCCTGGTATTCTGCAGTGTCTCAGAGCCAAGCCGTGGCCTTGCCGAAATCCGCCGGGTACTGCGGCCTGACGGCGAGCTGCGCATGCTGGAACACGTCCGCCATCACCGGCCGTTCTGGGCAAGGCTCCAGGACCGTGTTCAACCTTTCTGGACCCGCTGCACCGGTGGCTGTCACCCGAACCGGGACACGGAAGCAGCCGTCCTGCAGGCGGGGTTTCAGATTCAACAGACCGATCGAGCTGCCCGTGGAGTCATGCGCCGCTTCTCGGCGCGACCAAGCCGGAACAGCCCCCGCTTGTAATCATCCCTCGCTTCTACCATTTCAGGGTCAGTGCACTTCCTCCCAGAGCCCGCTCTGGAAGGCCTGACCTACTGGCAAGGCGAGTCGATGAGCCGACTGATAAAAGGTCTGGTAATTTTTCTGATCTTGGTGGGCGCCTTGCTCGTCGGCTTGGTACTTGCGGCCGAAACTACCTGGTTCTCGCATTTCGTGGCACGCCAAGCCAGCGCGCGGTTCGACCGTCAAGTAACGATAGGTGGCCCGTTCGAGATCGACTGGTCGCTGCATCCACGCGTTCGGGTGCCGTCACTGACCATAGCGAACGTCCCCTGGGCGGGAGAAAAGCCCCTGGCGGAAATTGCCACTACCGATTTGCTGCTGGACCTCACCGGACTGCTGCGCGGCCGGCTTGCGGTCGACGATCTCTCCCTCAGCCAGCCGCGCCTTACCTTAGTGCGCGCTGAGAACGGCCGCAGCAACTGGCAGGAGCTTACGGAAAAACGGGGGCCCGGCGGACCGTCGGCGGTAACGCTCGATAAGGTACGGGTTCGCGACGGCCATATCGACTTTCAGGATGCAACCCAGACGCTGGCGCTCAACCTGGCCGTGCAGACAACCCCCACCGAAACCGGCGCCGAACGCTTGCACCTGGTCGGCACAGGGACGCGCCGGGGCAGGCCATTCGAGTTCGATCTGCGCGGCGGACCCTTGCTGGCAGTGACTGATCCCAGCCGCCCCTACCCCGTTGCCGGCACGCTACAGGCAGGCAAAACCATGCTCAAGGGCGAGGGTACGTTGCTGCGGCCGGCAGCACCGGCAAGCGGCACCTTCGAGGTCGTCCTGCAAGGTCCTAATCCTGCCGAGCTGCACGACCTGCTGGGGCTGACCCTGCCCGATCTGCCGCCCTACCAGCTCCAAGGCCACCTGACTTTTGAGAAGGACATCTGGCGCTTTCAAAAATTCAGCGGCACGGTCGGCGACAGTGATCTGGCCGGTGATCTGGTGATCCGCCCCGGCAAGCCGTTGATTCTGGAAACCGAACTCACCTCGCGCCGCCTGGACTTGGACGATCTGCTACCGGCCCTCGGTGCCGCACCGGCCACCGGCAAGGGCGAAACCGCTTCGGCCGAACAGAAACAAAAAGCCCGGACTGAGAAGCAGGACAAGGACGCGCTGCCGAAAGCACGACCGGACAGGAGCCGGCTGGAAGGGGTGGAGGCTTGGGTGCGGTTCCGCGGCGAACGAGTCAATGCGCCACGGAAGATCCCGCTCGAGCGAGTCTCATTCACCTTGAATCTCAAGGATGGCGTGTTGCGCTTCGAACCGCTGACTTTCGGAGTGGGCGGCGGCAAAATCAACTCGCAGTTGACGCTGGATGTCCGCAAACAGCCTGTGCAGGGTAAGGTTGAGGCGCGCATGCAAGATGTCGACCTTGGCAACCTGCTGACCGATTTCGGCGTTCCCGGCGGCGGTTTCGGTACCATCCGCGCCAAGCTGGATACACGCTTTGCCGGTGAGTCGGTAAAACAGGCATTCGCCTCCACCGACGGCTCGCTGCTGCTGTATATGACCAGCGGCCAAGTCAACGCCGTGCTGGTTTCTCTGGCTGGGCTGGATGCAGGGCAGGCGCTAATCGAGCGCTTTTTCGGCTCCGGCGAAACCAAGATCGAGTGCGCCTTCACCCACGTCAAGGCCAACGACGGCCTTGCCAAA
>DASULL010000040.1:0-2566 GCA_036278215.1 Gammaproteobacteria bacterium
GAGCGCTGCCGCTTCCAGCGCATCAGACTCAAGCGCCTCAAAGTACTCCGCCGCGAGCCGCAGTTGGTCGGCCGCTGTTTCCGCGCGGTTGACGACGCTGCGGAAGGCAGTGTTCTCCGGGCGGTCTTTGGCATACCAGCCCAGGTGCTTGCGGGCGATGCGCACGCCCGCGTGCTCGCCGTAGAAGTCGTACAGGTGGGTGAGGTGGCCGAGCAGGATGTCCGCCACATCCCGCGGCGTGGGCTCGGGCAGGCGCTCGCCGGTGGCGAGGAAGTGGGCGATCTCGCGGAAAATCCACGGCCGGCCCTGGGCGGAGCGACCGATCATCAGAGCGTCGGCGCCGGTCAGCCGCAGCACCTCGCGCGCTTTCTCCGGACAGGTGATGTCGCCATTGGCGAGCACCGGGATGTCGACGGCTTGCTTGATCGCGGCGATGGTGTCGTATTCGGCCGCGCCGTTGTAGTGCATGTCGCGGGTGCGGCCGTGGACGGCGAGCGCCTTGATGCCGGCATCCTCGGCGATTTTGGCAACCCGGACGCCGTTCTTGTGCTCGCGGTGCCAGCCGGTGCGGATCTTCAGCGTCACCGGCACATCGACGGCGTTCACCACCGCATGGAGAATCCGCGCCACCAGGGTTTCGTCCTGCAGCAGCGCCGAGCCGGCCCAAGCGCTGCAAACTTTTTTGGCGGGGCAGCCCATATTGATGTCGATAATCTGGGCGCCGCGGTCGACGTTGTAGCGCGCCGCATCGGCGAGAAACTGCGGGTCGGCCCCGGCGATCTGCACGCCGATGGGTTCCGGTTCGCCGGCGTGATCCATCCGCCACAGGCTTTTCTTGGTCTTCCACAAGCGCGGATCGGAGGTGGTCATCTCCGATACCGCGTAGCCGGCGCCTAAACGCTTGCAGAGCAGGCGGAACGGCTTGTCGGTGACGCCGGCCATAGGGGCAAGGACCAGCGGTGGATCGATCAGGTAGGGTCCGATTTGCATAAGGTGTGGGCCGTTTGTTGCAGCGGCCGGGGCAGAGCGCAGATGCGCCAGGGATTAGTTAGGACTCTAAAGGCCGGGACGAATTCGTCCCGGCCTTTGGCTTGCCTGATCGTCCGCTTGCCTTGATTGGCTCAGAGCAGCCGGTACGCCAGGATCGCGATGATGGTGGGCGGCAGTGCGGCAAGCAGCAGCTTGAACGGATTGACCGCGCCGTCCGGGAAGTGATGGCGCAGGATCGACATGCCGGCCGGGTTCGGCGCGTTGGCGATCACCGTCAGGCCGCCGCCGGCGACCGCGCCGGTTACCAGGGCGTACTTGAACTCATCGGTCAGCCCCTCGACCAGGGAACCGAGGTAGGTAAGCGCGGCGTTGTCGGTGATCGCCGTGAGGGCGGCAGCGCCGTAGAAGATGGCGTCGGCGTCCATCTTCATCAGCACGCTCTCCAGCCACCACTGCTGCTGACCGCCGAGCACCACCAGGCCGGCCAGGAAGAAGGCGACCAGTAGGCCCTCGCGCAGGATCAGCCGGTCCTGATGCTGCGGGTAGGCCGTGGCGATGCCCATGAACAGCAGGAAGAAAGCCATGAAAATAGCCGGGTGGTGCAGGAACACGACGATGCCCACCAGCAGCGCCAGATGCACCAGCACGATCGGCAGCGGTACTGCGGCGCTGTCCGATTTGTGCTCGACGGCAAGCTGAGAAAGCTCGCGGCGGAACAGCAGCATGACGCCGAGTGCGTTGATGAAGACGGCAACTGCTGATTTCCAGCCGATCTGGGTCAGCATGAAGGCGAGATCCCAACCCCAGGGGCCAGCCACCATCAGCACCGGCGGCGCAGCGAAGGGCGTCAGGGTGCCGCCGATGGAAACGTTGACGAATAGCACGCCGAGGGTGGCGTACTTGAAGCGGTTCGACAAGCCGCGGCTGTAGAAGTTATCGCGCAGCGTCAGGGCAGCCACCGTCATCGCCGCCGGTTCGGTGATGAACGAGCCGAGCAGCGGCACCAGAAAAAGCACTGCCAGCAGCATCGGCATGCTGCCCGGCAGCGGCAGCATGCCGGCCACCGCGCGCACGGCAAAGTTCGCCACCTGCAGCACCGGCCTGCTCGCCGCCACCACCATGATGGCGAATACGAACATCGGCTCGGTGAAGTTGCGGGAGTCGATGTACGTCACCGCCTCATCGGCGCCGGTGACGAAGAACATGGTGGTGACCAGCACCATCGCCCAGAAGCCGAAGACAACTTCGACTTCGCCTAGGAGATGCCAAAGTCCAGCGTGGGCCGGCCGGGAGTGGGCGAGGCGTTCGAAGATCTTGGTGGAGAAGGTGTGGATTACGGCCAGAGCGAACAGAGTTGCCGCGAGCCATTGCATCAGGGTTGGGTCGTTCATCGATGCTGCCGTCTTTTAGGTATGTTCGACTGCCGGCAGAGCCGGCTTGGTTATCTGTAACAGCCGCCGGAGCATCCTTATAGACGGCCTGCAGCAAGCAAAAGCGCTTGCGGTTTCATGGTGGCCCCAGGGGCAGCGCTGGAGCCATCCTCTGGCCCCAGCGCGTATCTGTTTTTCGGCGCATG
>DASULL010000041.1:0-6222 GCA_036278215.1 Gammaproteobacteria bacterium
TAGACTAAGCGGCCGCAACGCTAGCGTCCACCAATCGGACCGGCGACAAGCGTCAGTGGCCGCGGCTAAAGCCGTATTAGGCCCTTCATGGGTTCTCCTACAGGGGAGGGTCTTTGCCACCCGTGAGTGGTACCGCTGTGGGAGGCCCCGTGAAGGGGCCAATGGGCCTTCAGGCCCTTTATGGCCACGTTAGTGGCCATAAAGGGCGGCGGACCCAGCGTAGCCGTGTTTTAGCGGCTGCGCCTGAAGCTGGGCCCGTACAGCAACTACCGCTCAGGCTTCACGCGGATTCGGTCTTCGAACCAGTTTCTTGTGTGGCCGCTGCCTGGGCCGGCTCGTCGAAGGTGTAGCCGAAGAGCTCGATATCGCGGGCGAACCTTTGCGCCACCAGCTCGGCCGTCTCGTCGTTGTAATAGCTGCGGAAGTCTTTCTTCCGATCCGTCGCCGCGCGCTTGTGCGGCAGCTCCGGCACCGGGATTCCGATGCGGGCGCAGATCGTGGCGAAATCCTCGTGCAGCTGCTCATACTTGCCGATGAAGTCGACGATCACCTGGCTGTGCAGGTCGACCACATAGTCCGACTGCAGCTCGATAGACGTGTCGATGTGGTACTGATAGGGCCGTTCGGGGTCCAGCTTCCAGCGGAGAAAACCCTCAAAGTCGTCCAGGTACGGCCCCATCAGCTGCGGCCGCTCGCGGCGGATATGATGGAACGAGCTGACCTGCAGATCCCACGGATTGCGGACGAAGGCGAACTTGAACAGCCGGTCGTACAGCTCCCGCGGCAGCATCTCCCGGGCGGCGATGGCTTTGGCATGACGTGGAAATTTGGCGCCAATGTAATGGCCGGTGAGCTGGTCCAGCTTGTGGGCGATAAACGCCGGTACTCCGTAGCGGCCGGCATAGCGATAGCGGCTCAGAGCGGCGCGAATGCTGGTGCCGCCGGTCTTGGCGGTATGGACGAACAGAAAGTTGTATTTGACGGATAGAAGCATTGCTTAGCTCTTGATTCCAAGGAGGTGCAGATAATGTTCGGCGCTGCGCTCGACGGTGTAATCGGCAGCCGCCTCCATCAGTGTCTGCCGTGACAGGGGCTGCGCCAGCACCTGCTCAATGGCCGCCGCCATGCCGGCAACATCGCCGACAGCGACCAATGGGCCGTACTGGCCGGCGCGGAGAATCTCCCGCGGGCCGCTGGGACAGTCGGTTGCCACCACCGGCGTCCCCAAAGCCAGGGCTTCGGTCAGCACGTTCGGCGAACCTTCCCAGGCGGAGGACAGCACGAACACGCTGGCCCGCTTCATGTAGGCGTAGGGGTTGCTTGTAAAGCCGGGCAGGGCGACATCTTCGGCTACCCGCAGTTCTTCGGCCAGGGCTGTCAGCGATTCCCGGTGCGCACCCTCGCCGAGGATAATAAGGCGGCACGGCCGTCGGGCCCGGACTAGGGCAAAAGCGCGCAGCAGGGTATGGAAGTCCTTCTGGCGAGTCAGCCGGCCAGCGCCCAGCAGTACTGGCACTGAGGGCTCATCCAGCCACTGGTGTGGCGCTGGTTCGCCAGCCAGAGCGTGCAAGCGCGGGGTGATTACCGGATTGCGCACCACCTGTACTCGCTCGGCCGGCAGGCCGGTGATCCGCACCGTATCTTCTGCCACACCCTCTGAGACCGCGATGACCGTATCGACCGCCGGGTACAGCCAGCGCATGGGCAGATAGCGGCTCCAGCGCTGCAATGCGCTTTTGCCTTCCAAGGCTGCGGAAAGATTGGTTCCAAGGCGCCCGACCAGTCGGGTGGATGAGCCGCTCAGCCGGCGGGCCAGAACGGCGCTGCGTATCGCTCTATCCTTTGCTACCAACATCGCCGCCGGTCGTTCACGCTTAAGATAGCGTGCCAGAGCCGGTGCCGCCCAAGTGGCGTGGCGGGTGCCGAGATCAACATGGCGCACTCCTGCCGGCAGAGCCGAGAGGTGTGACGAGTCGGCGCGGATGGTCAGAAGGTCGACGGCAACGCCCAAGGCGGCGAAGCGCTCGACCAGGTTGAGTACCATCCGCTCGACGCCGCCCTCCCCGGAAAAAGAGATTACTACTGCCAGATGCTGCTGCATGTTCTAACCCGCCAGCAATTCGAGGGGATCGACGAAAGCCGCTGGCCGTTGAGCTTCGCCTTCGATGAATAGCCGGTGCCAGAGGGCGAACTGCAGCAAGGCAAACAGGATGCGTCCGGCGGTGCCTTTGCGTTGCCGCTGCTCGGCTATCAGCTGGGCCACCGCTTCCGGTTCGAACCATTCGGCGATGCTCGGCAGGGTAGGCAGCACTTGGCCCAGACGATCCAGGAAATCACCGCTGAGCCAAGCCCCCACCGGCACGTAGAAGCCGCGCTTTTTGCCGGTCAATTGCTCCTCGGTCAGGAGCGGCGCTGCCCACTGCTTGAGGAAATACTTGCCGGTTTTGCCGTGTACCTTGAGCGCATCCGGCAGAGCGAGGCCGAACTCCACAATGCGGTGATCGAGGAACGGCATGCGGCCTTCCAGGCCCCAGGCCATCATCATCCGGTCCGCCTTGACCATGAGGTTGTCCGGCAGGGCGGTGCGGAGTTCGGTGTACTGCATGCGCTGCAGACCGCTCCAGTGCCGGGGCGCCTCCTGCCAAGCCTGGATGTAGGGGGCGCGAACTTCCTGAAAGGCTGCTTGCAGGGCCGGCGATAGCAGTTGGCGGACGTCGCGGCGCGTCAGTGAGCCGCTGGTGCGGAAACCACCGGAGCCAGGATAGAGCAGGTTTTTCAGCGCCCGGGAGAGGCCGCTGACGGCAAAGCGGCGGTAGCCGGCAAACACTTCGTCGCCGCCTTCACCGGAGAACACGACTTTCAGTTCGCCGGCGGCGCGTTGAGCCAGCAGCGACGTCGGCAGCATGGCGTAGTCGCGCATCAAATCATCCGCCGCCCACACGGTCAGCGGCAGGTGCTGGAACAGTTCCTCGCGGCTGGGGCGCACTTCGGTATGGATGCTCTGGTAGCGCTCCGCCAACAGACGGGCAGGGGGCAGTTCATCCTGGACATCGGTCCCGGGAAAGCCAACGGAGAAGGTCCGTACCGGTTTGCCGCTGTAGCGGGTCAGCAGGCCCAGCAGCGCGCCCGAATCCACTCCACCGGAGAGAAACAGCCCGGACGGTACATCGGATCGCATATGTTGCCGCATGACGGTTTCCATCAGCGGCTCGAAGGCTTCCTGCGCCTCTGCCAGGCTGCGCGGTCGTATCGACACGGCAGTTGCTGTCCAATACTGCCATCGCTTGGTGATCCGGCCGGCTTCAATGATTACCGCTTCGCCAGGTGCCAGCCGCTCGGCGCCTTTCAGGATGGTGGTGGAGCCGGAATTGAACTGCTGGTGGAGAAACTGCGCCAGCCCCTGCGGGTCTACAGCCGGGCGGTCGCCTAGCGCAGGTAGTAGCGCTTTCAGTTCGGAGGCAAAGGCAATTCCGTCCGGCAGTTGGGTAAGAAACAGCGGTTTCATGCCGAGCCGATCGCGCGCCAGGATCAGCCGTTGCCGTGGCGCATCGTAGAGCGCGAAAGCGAACATGCCGTAGAGGTAGGCGAGAAAATCCAGCCCATGGACGGCATAAGCGTGCAGGATGGACTCGGCATCGGTGCGGCTAGTGTAGCGACGACCCTGCTGCTCGAAAGCGGCACGCAACTCCAGATTGTTATAGATCACGCCGCTGGCGACCAGAGCCAAGGCCTCGTTCTGCCCCAGCAGAGGCTGCTGGTCGTTAGCAGTGTCGCTGCTGACCAGTCGCCGATGGGCAAGTCCGACGCCGCCGGCGGTGAAGAACCCGTCCCCTGCAGGACCGCGATGGTGTAGCTGCTCCGCCATGCGGCCGAGCAGCGTGCGTTCGGCGGGCCTGGTCTTGAAGGAGATTCCGGCGATGCCGCCCATGGGCGTTGGTTTCCTGGATAAGAATTAGATTGCCGGCGCTGAAAGCGGGACCGACAGCTTTTTCGACGGCGGACAATTCTAGCAGCTTCAGGCTCGCCAGCACGGCGAGATTTCAGGTGGGTGCCTGCAGTGGCAGGCCGAAGACTTCGAGATAGCGGTCCGTTGCTGTCGACACCATGTATGGCCGGATCGCCTGCTTGAGATGTTCCGCAGGTTGGGGAGCGTTCAGCGTGTCTGCCATCGCTCGCCATAGCCCATCTACGTCGTTGACCGCCACCAGCTTGCCGAAGCGGCCGCCGTTGAGTACCTCTGCAGGGCCGCTGGGGCAATTGCTGGCAACGACCGGCGTGCCGACCGCCATAGCCTCAATCAGCGCGAAGCCCAAGCCTTCCCAGCGTGACGTCATTGCAAGAAGTGACGCGTGGGCCATATAAACATATGGATTATCTACGAAGCCGGGCAGTGCAAAGTCCTCGGAGACGCCCAGATCCGCCGCCTGTAGGAGCAACTGCTCTCGCCGATTGCCTTTGCCGAGGATCATCAAACGGCAGGGACGGTCTTCCCTAAGCTTGGCAAATGCACGAAGCAGCACATCAAAGCCTTTGCGATCGCTCAACTCGCCTACCCCCAGAATAAGCGGCGGTTCGCCTAAGGCGAACCAAGGATGCTCCGGACGAGGTAGCTGCTGGGTAAGTAGCGCATCAGGCACGACCGGGCGAGGAGCCACCGTGATATGTGAGCGTGACAAGCCGGTGTAGTTAGCTAAGTCATCAGCCACGCCTTGCGAATTAGCGATCACTTGGTCGGCTAAGGGATAGAGCCGGCCCATGGAGTTGCGCTGGATCCAGCGCTCGAGCGCCCCGCGGTGGGCTAGGTCCACCGAAATCGTGGTGCCGACGCTGAAGATCAGCCGCGCCGAGGACCGTGCCAGCTTGGCGGCCAGCAGCGCTGTGCGGCAGACCCGGTCCTTGTCGCTGAAGAGCACCGCCGGTCGCTCCCGGCGCAGATAGCGCACCACTGCCGGCAACGCGGCGTAGGTGTGGCGGGTGCCAAGATCGACGGTGCGAAAGAACGGGTGCTGGAAGTCCAGGTTCGGCCCGTGGCGGCGTACTTTGAGCAGGTCGACTCGGTAGCCCCGCCCGGCCAAGGCCGGAATCAGATGCTTCATGGTCCGGTCGACGCCGCTGTGGCCGGAGGTGGAGAGGAAAAGGGCGATGGGCGACTGGGACATGGTGCTACCGGCTCCTTGGTATCAGACGTTGTGCGCCGGATGCAGATCCAGCGCATCCAGGTACGCGCGCAGGCTGTTCTGCGCGTGGAAAGGAAGCGCCGCCTGGCGGGTATGCTCGGCCGCGGGAGGATCCGCGAGCACCGCCTCGATGGCCGCCGCCATGGCGCGAGCGTCGCCGACCGGCGTCAGCCGGCCGAAGCGCCCTCCCTGCAGGATTTCCCGCGGACCGCTGATGCAGTCGGTGGCCACCACCGGCGTGCCCAGCGCGGCCGCCTCGATCAGTACGTTGCAGATGCCCTCCCAGCGGGAGGAGAGGACGAAGACGGCGGCGCGCGCCATGTAGGCGAACGGATTCTCCACCCAGCCTGGCAGATCTACGTCCTCGGCGACACCCAGCCGTGCGGCCAGTTTCAGCAGGCTCGTGCCCTGGCGGCCGTCGCCGAGAATGATCAGGCGGCATTCCCGATCCCGCCGCAGTCGCGCGAAGGCGCGGACGAGGGTCGGGAAGTCCTTCTGCTGCCGCAGGCCGCCGACGGCCAGTATCACCGGTGGCTGGCCGACCGCCAGCCAGGGGTGGCCGGGATGCCGCTGGGCCGCCTCGAACAGCTCGGAAGTTACGGTCGGGTTCGGCAGCACCCATATCTTTTCCGCCGGCACCCGCAGATCCTGGGTCAGATCGTCGGCGATGCCCTGGGAGACGGCGATGTAAGCATCGGCCTGGGCGTACAGCCGCCGGAGCCTGCGGGCCATCAGCCAACGGTGCAGGGGATTCCGGCTCTTGCTGCGTAGCCGGTGCGCCAGCGGATTGCCGACTCGGAAGATCAGACGGGTGGAGGCCTTAGCCAAGCGGCGAGCCGTGGCTGCCAGCTGATCGTCTTTGAGTTTGGCCGAGATTAGCCATGCTGGCCGCTCCTGCTGCAGAAAATGCGCGAGCGCCTGCAGGATCTGCTCCGGCTCCCGGCCCAGCTCGACGACCCGTACCGACTCGGGGAGCCGGTCGAGGAAAGGCCCCGACCGCGTCTGCACCAAAAAGTCGACTTTCACTCCGTGCGCCGCGAGCCCG
>DASULL010000042.1:0-10076 GCA_036278215.1 Gammaproteobacteria bacterium
CCAGCTCGTAGCGATCAATCACCCCCAGCTCCTGAGCCCGGGCCAGATTGGCCTCGCCGCGGCCGGCACCGACGATGGTTTCCACTGCGCCGGCGCGTCGCAAGGCGCGCGCCAGCGAGCCGCCGATGAGGCCGACGCCGATGACGGTGAGCTGCCTGATTGGCTCTATCACG
The DNA here is from genome assembly GCA_036278215.1 of Gammaproteobacteria bacterium. Classification (GTDB taxonomy): domain Bacteria; phylum Pseudomonadota; class Gammaproteobacteria; order Nitrococcales; family AK92; genus JAAYIK01. The sequence continues at coordinate 174 of DASULL010000042.1, forward strand.
ACCGCCACCTGTCAGCTCGTCTGCAGGAGGCCCTGCTCCTGCAGCGCGGTCAGTGCCTGGATAAATTTGTCGTTTTCGCGCGGCAAGCCGATGCTCACCCGCAGGAAATCCGGCAAGCGGTAACCGCCGCCAACCGGCCGCACGATCACCCCGCGTCGCAGCAGCGCATCGTAAATCTCGGCGGCACGCGGCCCGACTTTTAGACAGAGGAAATTGCCGGCCGATGGCAGCCAGCTCAACCCCATGCCCTGCAGACGCTGGCACAGCCGCTCCATTTCCTCGCGGTTCAGGCGCACCGACGCCTGGATATGCTCATTGTCGGCCAGCGCTGCTATTGCCGCGGCCTGCGCCGGCAGACTGACGTTGAATGGCATGCGCACCCGGTTCAGCAGGTCAGCCAGCTCCGGGCTGGACAGGCCATAGCCGACGCGCAGCCCGGCCAGCCCCTGCGCTTTGGAGAAGGTACGGGTAACGAGCAGATTCGGGTAGCGCCGCACCCAGTCCGCACCTTCGCGGTAACCGGCGGCATCGACAGCGTATTCCACATACGCCTCATCCAGCACGATCACTACATCGCGCGGCACGCTATCGAAAAAGCGCTCCAGTTCGTCCGCCGTCAGCCAGGTGCCGGTCGGGTTGTTCGGGTTGGCGATGAAAACCACCCGGGTGTTCGGCGTAATCGCCGCCCGCATAGCCTCGAGATCGTGCCCATACGGCTGCTCATGGTCGGCCGGATTGGCTGGAACAGCCACCAGAGTAGCGCCGACCGCCTGGCTGGCGATCGCATAAATAGCGAAAGCGTGGACGGCAAACACGGCTTCCCGGCCGGGGCCGAGAAAAGCCCGCGCCACCATTTCCAGCAGGTCGTTGGAGCCGCTGCCCATGGTGATGCACAGCGGGTCGATGTCGTGATGAGCCGCCAGCGCCTGGCGCAATGCAAAGCCGCTGCCGTCTGGATAGCGATGGATTTCAGTCAGGGCTGCCTGCGCCGCCGCCAGCGCCTTGGGGCTGGGCCCTAGTGGGTTTTCGTTGGAGGCAAGCTTGACGATGTCGGTTACACCGTACTCGCGTTGCAGCTCCTCGATCGGCTTGCCGGGCTGGTAAGGCTGCAGCGCCCGTACGCCGGGCATAGCGAGATCGCAAAATAAATCGGACGGCAGAGACATGGCTTGATTTCCGGAGGTTGATCGCTAGTTTGCGGCGCCGACGCGATTCCTCAGCGGGCGGCGCGGGGATAGGAACCGAGGATCTTCAGCAGACTCGCCTGGGCCTGCATCTCCTCCAGTGCCTGTTTGACCGGCGCATCCTGCGCATGGCCCAGCAAATCGACGAAAAACACGTATTCCCACATTCTCTGCCGCGACGGCCGCGACTCGATCCGGCTCATGTCGACGCCGTGCCGCGCCAGCGGCTCAAGCAACCGGAACAAGCCGCCGGGCTGGTTGCTGCTGGATACCACCAGCGAGGTCTTGTCCTCACCACTGGGCGCCGGCGACTGCCGGCCGATGATCAAAAAGCGGGTGGTGTTGGCGGCGCTGTCCTGGATACCGGCGCGCAGCACCTCCAGGCCATAGATCTCCGCCGCCGCTTCGCTGGCGATGGCGGCGGTATCGGGCTCCGCCGCAGCCAGCTTGGCCGCCTCGGCATTGCTGGCTACGGCCTCCCGCCGCACCCCTGGCAGATGCAGCTCCAGCCAGCCACGACACTGACCGAGCGATTGCTGGTGGGAATACACCTTTTTGATGTCGGCCAGCGACTTGGCCTTGCTCAGCAGCTGGTGATGCACCGGCAGCTCGACCTCGCCGACGATTTGCAGCGGCGAGGAAATAAAGCGGTCCAGAGTGTGGCTCACCACGCCCTCGGTGGAGTTTTCCACCGGCACGACGCCGTAATTGGCAGCGCCGGATTCCACCTCTCGGAATACCTGATCGATTGCCCCCAGCGGGGCGAGCTGGGCAGCGTAGCCGAAATGCTTCAGGCTGGCAGCGTGGGTGTAAGTGCCTTCCGGACCGAGATAGGCCACCTTGAGCGGCTGCTGCAGTGCCAGACAAGCCGCCATCAGCTCCCGAAACAGCCGCTGCACCGCCTCGGCCGGCAAGGGGCCGGGGTTGTTATCGCGCACCCGGCGGAGAATCTCCGCTTCCCGCTCCGGCCGATAAAAATCGCCGGTTTCACCGGCGGCGCGTTTGATCTGCGCGACTTCCAGCGCCAAACCGGCCCGCTCGCTGATTAGCTTGAGAAGCTGCTCATCGAGAGCGTCGATCTTGGCCCGTATGCCAGCAAGCTGTTTTTGTTCGCCCATATCAGAATTCAGGCAATGACCCGCACATTCAGCACACCCTCAACGGCGCGGATACGCTCCACCGCCGCGCTCGGCAGCTCCCCTTCAACATCGACCAGAGTGTAAGCAAGCTCGCCGCGCGACTTGTTGTACATGTCGACGATATTGATTCTCGCCTCGCCCAGCGCAGCCGAAATCTGGCCAAGCATGTTTGGGACGTTGGCATTGGCGATCGCCAGCCGTTGGCCGCGATTGCTGCGCGCCATCACGACCTCCGGGAAATTCACCGAGTTGCGGATATTGCCGTTCTCGAGGAAATCCCGCACTTGGTCGGCCACCATGACCGCGCAATTCTCCTCAGCCTCGGTGGTGGAAGCGCCCAAATGTGGCAGCGTGATTACGCGCGGATGGTTCTTGGTGAGATTACTGGGAAAATCGCAGGCATAAGCCCAGAGTCGGCCTTCATCCAGCGCCGCCACCACAGCCTCATCGTCGACGATGCCGGCACGCGAGAAATTCAGAATAACGCCGTTTGCCGGCATACCACTCAGACGCGCAGCATTGATCAACCCCTTGGTGCCCTCCACCAGCGGCACATGCACGCTGATGAATTGCGAGCGAGCCATGACTTCGTCCACCGAGTGGGCCTGCTGCACCTCGGCCGACAACTGCCAGGCGCGGCTGACGGTGATGTCCGGATCGTAACCGATCACTTCCATGCCGAGCGCGCGGGCGGCGTTGGCCACCAGCACACCGATTGCACCAAGGCCGATCACACCCAGAGTACGGCCCGGCAGCTCGAAACCGACGAAGTTCTTCTTGCCGGCCTCGACCGCCTTATCAATGGTGGCGTCATCGCCCTCCTGGCTGCGGGCAAAATCCCAGGCCTGGGGAATGTTGCGAGCTGCCAGCAGCATGGCTGCCAGCACCAGCTCCTTTACCGCGTTGGCATTGGCACCCGGAGCGTTGAATACGACCACCCCGCGGCGGCTCATCGCCTCCACCGGGATGTTGTTGACGCCAGCACCGGCGCGGCCGATGGCCTTGACGGTGTCGGGGATCTCCAGATCGTGCATTTTCGCCGAGCGGACCAGAATGGCGTCCGGATGGCCGATTTCCGAGGCGATCTCGTAGCGATCGCGCGGCAGACGCTCAAGACCCTTGAGCGAGATGTTGTTCAACGTCTGGATCTTGTACATCAGCCACTCCTGAGAGCTGCACCACAAAGGCACAAAGGACACGCAGCTCGACCAAGGGAGGTCTTTGCTTTGTGTTCCTTTGTGCTCTTGGTGTCTTTAGTGGTGAATTCCTTAATCTCTTAGCCGTTGCGGCGGGCGAAGTCCTGCATGAACTCGACCAACCGATCGACTCCCTCTTCCGGCATGGCGTTATAGATGCTGGCGCGCAGGCCGCCGACGCTGCGGTGGCCGGCCAGGGTAACCAGACCGACCTGCTTGGCCTGCTCCAGGAACGGCTTCTCCAGTTCCTCCGAGGGCAGCAGGAACGGTACGTTCATCCAGGAGCGGGCGCTCGGCTCCACCGGGCTGCGATAGAAGCCGCCGGAATTCTCGATCGCGCCGTACAGCTTGCCGGCCTTGCGCTTGTTCAGCTCGGCCATCGCCTCCAGCCCACCCTTGCGCTTCAGCCACTTAAATACCAGACCGGCCAGATACCAGGTGTAGGTCGGCGGCGTGTTCGACATCGAGTCGGCATCGGCCTGGATCTTGTAGTCCAGGAAGCTGGGGGTAATCGGCAGCGCGTCGCCGATCAGGTCCTCACGGACGATGACGATCACCAGCCCCGCCGGGCCGACGTTCTTCTGCGCGCCGGCATAAATCAGGCCGAACTTGGAGACATCGATCGGCCGCGACAGGATGTTGGACGACATATCCGCCACCAGCGGCACGTCGCCAACCTCCGGCACCCAGCCGAACTCGACGCCGGAGATGGTTTCATTCGGTGTGTAGTGCAGGTAGGCAGCGCCAGGATCGAGCTGCCACTCGCTTTGCGGCGGGATCGCAAGGAAGTTGCTGGCCGCGCCGCTGGCAGCGACGTTGACCTTGCAATACTTTTTCGCTTCCTCGCTGGCGCGCTTCGACCAGGAGCCGGTGTTGACGTAATCGGCGCGGTCCTTGCCACGCAACAGGTTCATCGGGATCGCGGCAAACTGGCCGGTGGCTCCGCCCTGCAGGAACAGCACTTTGTAGTTGGCCGGCACCGCCAGCAGATCACGCAGATCCTGCTCGGCCTCGGCGGCAATGGCAACGAATTCCTTGCCGCGATGGCTCATTTCCATCACGGACATGCCGGTACCGCGCCAATCCAGCATCTCCTCACTGGCCTGCTTGAGAACCTCTTCCGGCATCACGGCCGGCCCGGCACTGAAGTTGAACACTCGCGACATGCGTTCGCTCCTGCAAGATGACTAAAAGAATTCTGCGCGGTCGGTTAGTCCGCGTTACCGCCATCCTCGGCGCCGTCGTCCTCGTCGTAGGCTTCCACCCGCTCGACTCCAACCAGCTGGTCGTCCGCCTCCAGCGAGATCAGCCGCACACCCTGGGTGTTGCGACTGAGCACCGAAACTTCGTTGGCGCGGGTACGCACCAGAGTGCCATTCCGGGTGATCAGCATGATCTCGTCCTCGTCCGACACCTGCGAAGCGGCGACCACCTTGCCGTTGCGCTCGGAAGTACGGATCGAGATCACGCCCATGCCGCCGCGGCCCTTGGCCGGATACTCATCGGCCGGGGTGCGCTTGCCGAAGCCGTTCTCGGTAGCGGTGAGAATGGTGCCTTCGCCAAGAATGAGCAACTGGATGACCTGCTGGTCGTCCTGCAGCCGGATACCGCGCACGCCGGTGGCGGTGCGTCCCATGGCCCGTACTTCGGACTCGTGGAAACGCATTGCCCGGCCGCCATCGGTGAACAGCATCACGTCGCGCTCGCCGTCGGTAATGCCGACGTTCACCAGCACGTCGTCGTCGCGCAGATCGACGGCGATGATGCCGTTGCTGCGGGGCCGCGAGAAATCGATCAGCGGAGTTTTCTTCACTGTGCCGCGGCTGGTCGCCATGAACACATAATGCTTGTCGTCGAACTCCTTGATCGGCAACACGGCATTAATGCGCTCATCCGGCTCCAGCGGCAGCAGGTTGACGATCGGCCGGCCGCGCGCCGCCCGACTGCCCTGCGGCAGCTCGTACACCTTCAGCCAGTAGCACTTGCCGCGGCTGGAGAAGCACAACAGGGTGTCGTGGGTATTGGCGATAAAGAGCTTGTCGATGAAGTCTTCTTCCTTCATCCGAGTCGCGCTCTTGCCCTTGCCGCCGCGCCGCTGCGCTTCGTAGCTCGACACCGGCTGCGACTTGGCGTAGCCGCCGTGGGACAGCGTCACCACCACGTCCTGCGGTGTGATCAGGTCTTCCAGAGTGAGGTCGAGGCTGTCGACGATGATTTCGCTACGACGCGGATCGTTGTAGCGCTCGCGGATATCCAGCAGCTCGGCGCGAACCACCCGCATCAACTCTTCGCCGGAGCCGAGGATGGCCAGCAGGCGGTCGATATCGGCCAGCAGCCCCTTGTACTCCTCGATGATCTTGTCCTGCTCCAGGCCGGTGAGGCGGTGCAGGCGCAGCTCAAGGATGGCCTGAGCCTGGGCAGCCGACAGCCGGTAGCCGTCCGCCTCCATCCCCAGGCCCTCGGCCAGGTCTTCCGGCTGATAGGCATGGCCTTCGGCGCGAGCCAGCATTTCGCTGACGATGCCCGGCTGCCACGGCCGCGCCAGCAGCGCTTCCCGCGCCTCGGCCGGACCCGGCGACGCTTTGATCAGAGCGATGATCTCGTCGATGTTGGCCAGCGCCACCGCGAGACCTTCAAGAATATGCGCCCGCTCGCGCGCCTTGCGCAGTTCGAACACGGTGCGCCGGGTAACCACCTCACGCCGGTGGCGCAGGAAGGCTTCCAGAATCTGCTTGACGTTCAGTAGCCGCGGCTGGCCGTCCACCAGGGCGACCATGTTGATACCGAACACGGTCTGCATCTGGGTGTGCTGGAACAGGTTGTTCAGCACCACTTCGGGAATTTCGCCACGGCGCAGGTCGATTACCACGCGGATGCCGTCCTTGTCGGACTCGTCGCGCAGTTCGGCGATGCCCTCGAGGCGCTTCTCCTTGGCCAGCTCGGCGATCTTCTCGATCAGCTTGGCCTTGTTCACCTGATAAGGCAGCTCGGTGACGATGATGCTCTGTCGGCCGGTACGCTCGTCTTCCTCGATATGGCTGCGGGCGCGCATGATCATGCGGCCGCGGCCGGTGCGGTACGCCTCATGAATGCCGGCCACGCCGTTGATGATGCCGGCAGTCGGCAGATCGGGCGCCGGCAGATACTGCAGCAGCGCCTCGATATCGAGGGTTTCGTCGTCGATCAGCGCGACGCAGGCATCGATCACCTCGCCCAGGTTATGTGGCGGGATGTTGGTGGCCATGCCGACAGCGATACCGGCGCTGCCGTTGACCAGCAGGTTGGGCACGCGGGACGGCAGCACCAGCGGTTCGCGCTCGGAACCGTCGTAGTTCTCGCCGAAATCGACCGTCTCTTTGTCGATGTCGGCCATCAACTCATGAGCGATGCGAGACATGCGCACTTCGGTGTAGCGCATGGCCGCCGCCGAGTCGCCATCGATGGAACCGAAGTTGCCCTGGCCGTCGACCAGCATGTAGCGCATGGCAAACGGCTGCGCCATCCGGACGATGGTGTCGTAGACCGCGGAATCGCCGTGCGGGTGGTATTTACCGATAACGTCACCGACTACGCGGGCGGATTTCTTATATGGTTTGTTCCAGTCGTTGCCGAGCTCACGCATAGCGTGCAGCACGCGCCGGTGCACCGGCTTCAGGCCATCTCGAACATCGGGCAGCGCGCGCCCTACGATCACGCTCATGGCGTAATCGAGGTACGACTGCCGCATCTCGTCTTCGAGGTTTACCGTAAGGATTTCTTGGGCGACGGTGGACATCAAAATCAGCACCTAGTCAGATCGGGTACGGGCCCGAATCGATGACTGCAGGCTCCGCAGGAAACGATGAATTGTAGCACAGTCGAGGCGTTACCCGCAGCAAACACTCATGAACTATATGCATCGCGTCTCCGCCAGTCCCGCCCCGCTGGAATCGACGGCAGCTGGCCGCATGATCGCCTCATGACGCAGTTTTACGTGGGCATCTCAGGCTGGACCTACACTACTTGGCGCGGAACGTTTTATCCACGCAGCCTGCCACAGGCACGGCAGCTGGCCTACTGCTGCAACCGCTTCAACTCGCTCGAAATCAACGGCTCGTTCTACGCGCTGCAGCGCCCGGACAGCTATCGCGCCTGGTACCAGCAGGCGCCGGCCGGATTCGTCTTCGCCGTCAAAGGCAGCCGCTTTATCACCCACATGAAGAAGCTGCGCGATATAGAGCTGCCGCTGGCGAATTTCTTTGCCTCCGGCGTGCTGCGACTGGCCGATAAGCTCGGTCCCGTGCTCTGGCAGTTCCCGGCCAACTTCGCTTTCAATGCCGCCCGCCTCGCCCATTTTCTCGAGCTGTTGCCGACAACGGCACGAGCGGCCGCCGAACTGGCGCAGCGGCACGGCGCGGCAGTCGCCGGCCGGGCCTGGACCGAGGCGGAGTACGAAGGTCCCCTGCGCCATGCCTTCGAAGTCCGCCACCCCAGTTTCTTGTGCGCTGAATTCATCGATCTGCTCCGCCACCACGGTGCCGCGCTCGCCTTCGCCGACAGCGCCGGCCGCTGGCCTTATGCGGAGGACGTAACCGGCGATTTCGTGTACGTTCGGCTGCACGGCGCCGAGGAGCTGTACGCCAGCCAGTACAGCGACGCCCAACTCGACTGGTGGGCGCAGCGCTGCCGGATCTGGGCGGCTGGCGGCGAGCCCGCCGATGCCTGCCGAATCAGCCAGCAGCGGCCGACAGCACGGCACCGCGAGGTGTTCGTCTACTTCGATAACGATGCCAAAGTACACGCTCCCTTCGATGCCGCTCGGCTGGCGCAACGGCTGCTGCCCTGACGTCGGCCCGCACAACAAGAACGACTCACGAGGAAGGCCTTGAACGCTTTGACATTCGCTGAATATCTGAAGGTGTTTGTCGGTTTGCTGGCGATCATCAATCCGCTCGGGGCGGTGCCGCTGTTCATCAGCCTGACCGAGCATCACCAGCACTCGACCCGCAAGCGCGTCGCCAAAATCGCCGCTGTCTCGATGACCCTTATCCTGCTCGGCAGCCTGATCGCCGGCGAAGCCGTGCTCGCCTTCTTTGGCATCACCATGGCTTCGTTCCGGGTCGGCGGCGGCATACTCGTGCTTCTGATCGCGATTTCCATGCTGCACGCTCGGGAAAGCTCGGCCCGGCAGACTGCGGACGAAGCGGCGGAGTCGACCGAACGCGACTCGGTGGCGGTGGTGCCGCTATCGATTCCGCTGCTGGCCGGTCCCGGCGCCATCGGTGCGGTGATCGTCTACGCCCACCGCAGCAGCAGCTTCGGCCACTATCTCGCCCTGGCGCTGGCCATCGTCAGCATCGGCGTGCTGGTGCTGCTGGCGCTATTGGCCGCGCCCTATATCTCCGAGCGGCTGGGCAAGACCGGCATCAATATCGCCACCCGCCTCATGGGCCTGATTCTGGCGGCCATCGCCATCGAGTTCATTGCCGGCGGCCTCAGGGTGCTGTTCCCGGCGCTGGGCTGAGCGAATTGGCGTAAGCCGTGGCTTAACCTGCCCCGAGGATCGGCAGCAGCCTGCTGGCGATGGTGAAATAAATGATCACACCGGCACCATCGGCAATGGTGGTGATCAGCGGCGAGCTGGCCGAGGCCGGATCGGCTTTGAAGCGGCTCAGCAGGAACGGCAGCGACATGCCGATGACGCTGCCGACTACGACGACGATCTGCATGGTCAAAGCGACGACGACGGCGACCGCCGGGCCGCCGCGGGCCACCCCAATGGCGCTGGCCGCCAGGGCCATGGTCAGGCCGAGCAAGCCGGCCACGACCAGCTCGCGACCGAGCATGCTGGCCCAGTCGCGCAAAACCACATCGCCGGTGGCCAGCGCCCGTACCATCAGGGTAGTCGCCTGTGAGCCGGCGTTACCGCCGCTGGCGATCAAGAGCGGCAGGAAGAATACCAGCGCCACATTGGCGGCGATCAAGTCTTCGAAGTAGGCGATACCGGCGCCGGAAAACAGGTTGGCGAACACCAGCAGCACCAGCCAGAACACCCGCTTGCGGTACAGCAGCCCGACGCTGGCGTCCTTCATGCTTTGCGCCAGCCGGCCGAGCGAACCGCCGGCCTTGTGGAAGTCCTCGGTGGCCTCGTCCGCGGCCACGTCCATGGCGTCGTCGGCAGTGACGATACCAACTATGCGCCGATCGCGGTCGATGATCGGCAGGGCGATGAAGTCGTAGCGGGCGATTTTCTCCGCCGCCTCGCTCTGCGCGTCGTCGACGTAGGCAGTAACCGGATTGCTCTCCATCATCTCGACCAGACGCGTATCGGGCTCGGCCAGGATCAGCCGGCGCAGCGTGGTAACGCCGATCAGTCGGCGCTGCTCGTCGAGCACATAGGCGTTG
>DASULL010000043.1:0-5089 GCA_036278215.1 Gammaproteobacteria bacterium
GCCCCTGGATAAGCCGCTGCGACTTGTCCGCGACGGCGACAGCGCCAGTCTGTGGGACGAGGAGCACCTGGTGGCGGAAGCTGTGCCAACCGAGTTCAGCCTGACGGTGCCGGCGGCGCCGAGCTTTGCCCAGGCGGAAGCAGCCTCGCGCAGCTTTATCGGCTTTAACGACCACAATTTCTCGACATGCTTTGTCTGCGGTACGGCGCGGCCGGCCGGCGATGGCCTGCGGATTTTTCCGGGAGCCACTGGCAAGGGATTGGTGGCAGCGCCCTGGGTGCCGGATGCGTCTCTGGCCGATGCCGCCGGCGAGGTGCTGCCGGAGTTCGTCTGGGCGGCGCTCGACTGCCCGGGTGCGTTTGCCAGCGAAACGCGCAGCAACGGCGGCGTCATCGTGCTTGGCCGGTTCCAGGTCGAGCTGGTATCGCCGGTGCGCGCCGGCGAGCGCTGCGTGGCCATCGGCTGGCCGCTAGGAGAAGAGGGCCGTAAGGTCTACGCTGGTACGGCTGTTTACGGCGAAGACGGTCGTCTGTGTGGTCTGGCGCAAGCTATCTGGATTGAGATTGTCGCCACTGCTGCCGCTTGAAAAAGCCTGCCGAAGTTTTGCTAATGGCTTCTTTTGGCTGTGGGGGTAGACGCTATCTACCCTCACAGCGGGTTTCTCAGCCTTAACTCGCTACTGTCTTGAGCCTTGCGTCTAGCCAAACGTCGCAAGCTTCGCTTACGCCGCCATAGGTACAGACCGGTTCCGAACAAGCATGCCGGCGACAAGCCACTGACGAATACCAGCCAGCGGCCAGGGAGGCCGAAGGCGTCGCCATTGTGCAGGGGGAATTGCCAAGTGAGCAGGGTGCTGCCGCTGGCAAGCTTGAGCGCATCCCAGACTGCCAGGATTTCGCCACTGTACTGATCTACCCAGACGGTAGTGGCGGCATGAGCCGACCAAGGCTCGCCGGGCTGATTCAACGCCAACTGATAGCTGCCGTTTGGGCCGCGCGGTAGAAAGACACGTTTCAAATCGGCATTGGGGAAGACGGCCCGGCCTAGAGCAATGGCTTCATCGACGTTGAGAGCCGGCGCGCCAGCTAGGGGTACGGACTGGGGGCTGGGGCGCTCCTGTAATGGCAGCACCGTCCCCACCAGGCCCTGCACCGGACCCTGAAATACCAGGGCGGCACCGGAGAAAGCGACCGCAATCAGTATAGGAAGAAGATAGAAGCCGACGGTCTTGTGCAGATCGTAATGCAAGCGGAAGGAGCTGCTACCGCGCTTGATAGTCAGCGCCCGCCGCCACTGGTTGTGTCGTGGCCACCAGAAATAGAGGCCGCTAAGACAAAAGAACAGCAGCAACAATCCACAGGCACCGACGACATATTTGCCTGTATCGCCTGCTAACAGGGTGTAGTGCAGGCGATATAGCCAGCTCATGGGGTAATTGCCCCAGCCCCGCACCGCCAGTACCTCGGCACTCACAGGCGCCACACTGACTTCCACAGGGCCTGGCGCGCCCTCAGGGGCGGGGAAGCGAACTACGTGTGGGCTGTCAGGTTGGCGAGCGAGGTGGATGCGGAGCGGCTCAGGCTGACCGGGGACGGCGGCCTGGGCCGTCGCCAGTATTGCTTGCAGGGGGGCAGGAGGACCTGATTCGGGGCGCGGCACGGTCTGTGGCGCCAGGGTCTCGTCCAGGGCGTGATCGAAAACCAGCACACTGCCTGTGATGCCGATCACCGCGAGCAGCAGCCCAGCGGCCAAGCCCAGGTAGGTGTGCAGAATGAGTAGTAGACGCCGCATGGACGCGTTCTCGTGACAGGCATTTAGATTGTTGATGCCGGGTTTGCAGTAGAGCGCCAGACACTGCCGTGACCAGCCAGCGACTGTAGTGGCGAGGGAGAGAGAATAATAGCTGTTTTACAGTTAATGCAAATCATTCGCATTGGTGTTAGCTTCTGCGGCTATAACTTCATCAACTTCCTTTGCCGCTGCTCTAGGAGTTCCAACGTGCACTCTAAGCTCCGCCTCAGCCTGCTGCTTTCCGTGGCAGCTTTAGCTCTGCCGACAGCTGCCGCGCTTGCCCAGCCGTCATACACGCTCCCGACCATGGAAGTCAGCGCTACCCGCGCCAACAGCAAGGCTGGCGAGACGCCGCAAAAAATCATCATCGTTACGCGCGAAGAGATCGAGAGTCAGCTGGCAATTTCCAATGATCAGGCCCAGGTGCTCAGCAACTTGATTCCGTCTTACTCGCCCAGCCGGCAGAAGCTGACCAATTCTGGAGAAACCTTCCGTGGACGATCGCCATTGTTTCTGGTCGACGGTGTTCCCCAGTCCAACCCACTACGTGATGGTTCGCGCGACGGCTATACCATCGACCTGAGCATGGTCGAGCGTATCGAGATCATCTACGGCGCCAGCGCGGAACATGGCCTGGGCGCCACCGGCGGCATCATCAATTTCGTTACCCGCAGGCCGGAAGGCGGAGCGCTCGATCAACATGCCGAGGCGAGCGTGACGGTGCCGACCGACTATGAATCCGACAGCCTGAGCTACAAACTGGGGTACCGGATCGGTGGCAGCCGAGGTAAATGGGACTTCCTTGCTGCTGGCACGTACCAGTCGCGTGGGTTGTTCTACGACGCGGAAGGTCAGCCTATCGGCGTGGACAACACGCAGGGGGACATCATGGACTCATCCAGCCATGATGTTCTGCTCAAGCTTGGTTACTGGCTGGACGACGATCAGAATCTGGAGCTGACTCTCAATCGCTTCTACCTGGCCGGCGAGCAGAACTATGTGAGCGTGCCCGGGGATCGCAGCCAGGGCATTCCTGCCACTAGCCGCAGGGGAACGCCTGTGGGGGCTGCGCCGCGCAACGAGGTGCTGACGACCAACCTGTCCTACAGTCACGGGAATCTGGCAGGTAGCGAGTTGGGTATCCAGCTCTATAGCCAGCGCTTTCGGGCACGCTATGGTGCCAGCGACTCGCCGACATTCCAAGATCCGGATATCGCTCCGGTCGGCACCTTATTTGATCAGTCTCAGAACGAGTCGGACAAGCTGGGCGGCAAATTGACAGTCAATCGTGCCGGGCTGCTCGATGACCGTCTCAAGCTGACTGGTGGCTTAGACGTATTGCAGGACGAAACTCGGCAGGTGCTGACGATAACCGGCCGGGAGTGGGTGCCTCCAACCCGTTTTCGTAACTACGCGCCTTTTCTGCAGGCGGAGCTACGCACCACCCAGCGGCTGACTTTGCAGTCCGGGGTGCGTTACGAGTACGCCGAACTGGATGTCGACACTTATCGCACCATCCATTCGTCTGGTGGAGTGACGGTTGCAGGCGGCAAGCCCAGCTTCGAGGAAACCCTGTTCAACGCCGGCCTTACCTTTCAGGCTACCGGCTGGGCGCAGCTATTCGCCAATTACTCGCAAGGCTTTGGCATGCCGGACGTCGGTCGGGTCCTGCGAGCGATTAACCAGCCGGGGCAGAGCGTCGATGATTTCCTAAGCCTGCGGCCGATCGTTACCGATAACCGCGAGCTTGGTCTGCGCATTAGCTGGGCTCCTGTCGACTTCGAGATAAGTTACTTCGAATCCGATGCCAAGCTGGGTTCACGGCTGGAGAACGTTGGCGGCATCTTCCAGGTGCGGCGGGAGCGGACGGAAATTCATGGCGTCGAACTGAGCGCCGGCCTGCAGTTGAGCAGTGTCCATCGCCTGGAGGCTTCTTATGCCAACACTGAAGGCAGATCTGATCGGGATGGTGATGGCAAGGTCGAAACCCGGCTGGGTGGTGCTGACATTTCCCCTGACCGCGCAACCATTCGTTGGCGGGCACGCTGGAATGACGAGTTGAATACCTTGGTGCAAGCCAGCCATTTCTTCGACAGAAACTTCGATGATCCGCGTTATAACTTCAGCGGCTATAGCCTGGTCGATGCTTCTATCGGTTACCGGTTGCCGGTAGGTCAGCTGAGCGTAGGCGTGGAAAACCTGCTCAACGAAGACTACGTGACGTATTTCTCGCAGTCGGCAAGCTTACGGGACGATCAGTACTTCAAAGGGCGCGGCCGCACCCTAACCCTCGGGTACGGGGTCAAGTTCTAGCGGTCGCTGAGCGGCGATCCGAAGGTGGCGCAGGAAATCATGACCCACATTGTATTGCGTCGGCGTGATCTGCCGCCTTGGCTAGCGGCGTGCGTGCAGCAGCCGGTCCAGAGCGTTGGCGAAAGCCTGTTTATCGCGATCGCCGTAGGCCGGTGGGCCGCCCTGGATCGGCACGCCGCTGCCGCGCATGGTGTCCATGAAGTCGCGCATCGCCAGCTGCTGGCGGACGTTGGAGTGGGTAAACGGCTGGCCGCGGGGGCTGAGCACGTGCACGTCTTTTTCCACCAGCTCGGCCGCCAGCGGAATATCGGCGGTGATCACCAGGTCGCCGGCTTCGGCATGCTCGACGATATGATCGTCGGCGACGTCGAAGCCGCCGCTGACCTGGATGGCCTTGATATAGCGTGACGGCGGCACGCGCAGATACTGGTTGGCCACCAGGATGGTCTCCAGCTCCAGCCGCTCGGCGACGCGGAAGACGATTTCCTTGACTGGGTTGGGGCAGGCGTCGGCGTCGATCCAGATTTTCATGCGGCTTCCTCGAATGACTGCACAGGATAGCAAGGGTCATGACTGGCCGCCCGCCAGCGAAGCGGCTATCGTGTCGCCCGTGCCAGCGCTCGGAGGATTGTCGCCATGAAGGTTTTCACCATCCCAGTCACGCCGTTCCAGCAGAACTGCTCTTTGCTCGTTTGCGAGACGACTGGCAAGGCTGCCGTGGTCGATCCCGGCGGCGAACTGGATCGGATCGTCGCCGCTGCTGAACAGGCCGGCGCGACCATTGAGAAGATCCTCGTCACCCATGGTCACATCGATCATGCCGGCGGCGTCAAAGAGCTGGCCGATCGGCTCGGCGTTCCCATCGAAGGGCCGCACCGCGACGATCAGTTCTGGATCGACATGCTCGACCAGCAGGGTAGCCGCTACGGGTTTCCGCCTGCTTATCCCTTCACCCCGGATCGCTGGCTGGAAGATGGCGATACCG
>DASULL010000044.1:0-14742 GCA_036278215.1 Gammaproteobacteria bacterium
AAGGTGAGCAGCAGCCACACCAAGCCGATCAAGACTGCTTGAGTCAATGAAGGCAACGGCCACAGGGAGTTCAAGAGCCAGACATAAGCAAAGAAAATGAGGATAAGCGTGACGGTTGATAACTGGTGCGCATGCAGCGTCGACATTACCTTGCCGTAGGTGAACTGCCGCAACGTCCCATTCAGGATCGCCAGAACCGCCATTGGCACCCATGCCAGGATGTAGCGCACCACCATCCCTCTTCCCCTCCTCTCCAGATGAGCTCAGCCGCTACACCCGGCCCGCCACCTGGAATACCGCGTCAGCCAATGCCCAGCCGTGTACGAAGACTTGCGGTCACATCACCATAAAGCAGCCACCAGAGAGCGGCACAGTTGATGATGACCGCACACCAGAAGATGGCCTGAAACCATGGCTTTTTGGTTTTGTGCCGGAAAAAACGCTGCGCCGCCAGCGCTCCGGGCCAGCCGCCCGCCAGTCCGAGCAGGTGCAGGGTGCTTTCTGCAGTGCGCCAGCGGCCTTGCCTCGCTGCCGTTTTATCGCGGCCGTACAGGGTGAAGGTCACCACGCTCAGCAAGCCATAGACACCTAGCAGCGTCCAAGGAGCGTGGCCCAACAGGATTACAGTGACTAGAAAGGCGAAAAATACGGCCGTACCGCCAAGTGCCTGCAGCAGCCTTGGAGCGGGCGGGGCAAGAACTGCGGACCGCTGAAAGGAAACTTTTTCAGCCCGCCAGCGATGCTGGCGATCACGGGCAGCAAGGTAGGTAACCCGCTCGTTCACCGCCGGCCGGCGGCCGCGCGGAAATGCGCTAACGTGCACAAAGACGCGGGGTCCGCCCGTGATCGGCGTGATAAATCCAAACCCTTTGGCATCGTTCCAATCGGTCAGCCGGCCTTGCTGTCGCATCAGCCACTAACCTTCGTCGAGGCGTCCTCAGCCGAAACGCGCTCTTGAACCACACTCAGAGCGGAGGATTTGAGGAGCTGCCGGCCAGCACACTGCTGTCGCCAAACATAGCGCTCCCGGTTTGCTTTGCTGACGGCCCGTTTCATGAGACGTTCTTTCTTGCTTGTAACTAGTCAACACCAGGAAAGGTAAAGCTCAGCGTTGGCGCGTCAATTCCAACGGCTTATCAGGCGCTTTGTCCTGGATCAGCCGCCGGCCAAGGCTTACAACGTCGTCCTGGACGTAACCGAGCTTCCGATAAAACTCGATGATGCTCTGATTGGAAGTACGTACTTGAAGGTTGAGCTTCGGGCAGCCGCGCGCCATCAGTAGTCGCTCCACTTCCCGCATGAGCTGACGTCCGTACGACTGCCGCCGATGCTCCGGCGAAACGGCCAAGTAGTACACCCAGCCACGGTGCCCGTCGAAGCCGGCCATGACTGTCGCGACCACTTCGCTGTCGCTCAAACCAACAAGAAAAAGCTCCGGCTGCTCTGCAAGCTTGCGGGCGATGTCCTGCCGTGGGTCGTTCCATGGGCGGACCAAGCCACACTGCTCCCAGAGAGCAACCACGGCCTGCTCGTCTGTCGGCTGATAGATGCGAATATCCATGTTTTTACTTAAGCCAATGATCAAGCCTGCCGCCATGCGGCCAGTTGGAGCATGGCGCTAGTGTCCCTTAGGCTCGACCAGCTCAAAATGCTCGACGGTCGGAAACGGCTGGTAGAAGTGATGCAGCAGCCGCTTCCATTCCTGATACTGCGGCGACCGGCGGAAACCCTGCTCATGGTCCTCCACGCGCCGCCAACGTACCAACAGGACATATTTATCTTCGACTTCCAGGCAGCGCTGCAGCTCATGGCCCAGATAACCCGACATCGAGGTGATAATAGCCTGCGCCTTGGCAAAAGCCGCTTCAAAGATCTCACCCTGGCCTGACCGGACGTGGAGAATCGCTACTTCGAGGATCATGGAGCTCTCCCTGTTTTTGAGGCTATTGCTGGTGCTCAACAACGCTGGTCCCATCAGCCGCGATCGATGATGCGACTGATCTTTCCGTTGGAAAACTCAAACTCCGACTCACCGATCAAGGTGATAACCGCGCCAGTCGTCAAACCGTTAGGCAGATCGACGGCGAGCACCCCTCGGTAACTGATCGTCGCCACCAGTGAGGTGGAACGCTCCTGAAGATCCATGATGATCTGCTGGCGCTAGGAAAATAGGATCTTGGCATGCTCGGCCAGCTTCCTGAAAGCCTCAATGCCAACGGCAGATGTCGTAACCCGCCCACCGGACAGCTTCTCAAAGAAAACCTCAGGCGCTAGCAGCGCAACCATCCCATCAACGTCGAAACGGTTGTAGGCATCGAGATGCCGCTCGATCAGGTGGCGATGCGCTTGAGCGAACAATCTGCTCCTCCGCAATCTGCAACGAGGGAAGCTACTAGCGCCTCCTCATCCACACCTCTCTTCAAAGCGCAACACGCCGCTCCCGCAGCTTCCCCACAACAACTTGAGCCGATAGGCTCGTCAAGGCGCCGGCCATGGCTGACAATCCAATGCTAGTCCGGTCCCCTCACCTCGAAGGCTGTTCTAGGCAACGCCCTGCAATAACGGCAGCGTCGACATCTAGAGCTCTTGTTATTGATTTTCAATGCTTTCTTTTAGCTCGCAAGGTACTGATCGATGAGCGGTGCGGCTAGTTGAGCCAGGGCGTTGGCTAAATCATGGTTGCCACCACTGAGCACGTGCAGCTCAGCCCTTGGCAGAAGCGATGCAAGCCGCTCACCGACCGCGACTGGACTAATGGGGTCCATATCGCCCCATAGCAGCAGCGCCGAGGCCTTAATGTTCCCGAGCTCGGCAGTCAGGTCCTGCTTATCATTGGCGAACCACAACGGGAGCGATGGGTGGGCTGCGTGAAGCGTCGGGCGCCAGTCCTGCACCTCCAAATCGCTAAGGTCGATGCCGCCAGATGTCGCGGTGAGCACTAGATGCGTTACCCACTCCGGTTTTTCCAGGGCCGCACGTAACGCGATCACCCCACCCATCGATTGGGCGATGAGCGCTGTAGGCCGGTCAATTTCGGCGGTAACCCTGCCGACAAGGTCTTCAAAACCAGCTACAGCCGGATCCGGCGACGTAGCGGCAAAGCCCGGCCAGCCGAAATGGATCCGCTCGCCTGGGTGTGTAAGGAGATCCGCGACCGGGCGCCAGAAGGCGGTGTTACCGGAAGCGCCAGGCAGGAATAAAAGCTTCGTTGACATTCGGGGATGGCACATCCAGTAGGAGTGGTTGCCTGGTGCTGATGGGCAGGCACAACCTTCCGCAGTGACGAGGTGCTGAAAGCACTAGCATCGCAGAAGCGATATTAGAACTAGGCGTTTTTCTTTACCAGGGTATCCTGGCGTATCCAAAAATCGGATGAGGAAATGCGTCAGCCTGCCGACACCTTAATCGCACTCGGCTGGGGCGATGTCTGCTATAACGCTTTGCACGGCTGGTGATCGGCCCGTTACCGACTCCCCGCAGGCGGCAGAAACTCTGCCTGCTGTGGCAGCCGCACATACGAAGCAAAGCATTGCCAGGTACCGTTAGCTGTGCCACGCGCGGAGTCACCAGCCCGAGCAGCGAGCTGGGTCGGTATAGGGCGAGGCGCTAATGGCCAACCAAAGGGCATGAAGCTCTGCATTAGCTCGGCCGACCGAACACGATCGTTTCTGCTCCAGATTGCCGACGATTTCCGCTCGTGCCCCAATGGCGGAGACAGATCGCGGCATGGCCGGCGCTGGCCATGCCCTGCGAAAACCACTGCCGTGATCAGGCAGCAGGAGCTATCTGGGTTTGGCTCCAGAAATTGCTCACGTCTGCTTAACGAGATGCAGGACCGCTCGGCTCCGAGCCAGCGGATACTGATTCCGCCGGATCACACCAGCGGTCTGCGCCCGGCGTTACCGGGGTGGGCCGAAGCGTCCGGCGGCATCGACCGCCTTACCGCACAGGTTCCCGTACGTTTCAGCCAGCATTGCCGGCATCCGCCAGTTTTCGGCGCGGGAAGCGATCGCCTGCATGCCGAACATGCCGCTCAGGCCGGATCGCTGAACCCCTTCAATGGCGGTCTCGCGCCGACTCAGGCAGGCGCGCGTGCGCTCGCTTAGCGCACCATATTGGGCTCCTGCCCGGCCGAGGAAAGCGTTCGCGGCGGCCCGTGCTTTTTCAGGATACACCGCCTCCACCCGCGCAAAGCAGTCGATATCGGCCCCCTTACCGGATGGACCGCAGAGTTTTTTGTCGCGCCGCTTTGCTTCGGCCAGCTCCTCGAGCTCGACATACAGACTCTGTTCCAGTGGAGCCAAGTCTTCCGCCAGTTGCCTGGTCACCTCCATCATGCAGCCGGTGAACTGCGGGTCGCTTAACCTCTCAATGGCAGCGCCTTGCGCATCGCTGATCCTTCCCCCTCTGGGCGGCTGCATCGCGAGCTGCTGGGCACGCAGCATGTCAGCCTGTGCCGCCGCCTGGGCTTTGCCGATTACCCCCTGCGCGGCATCGCAACGCGCCCCGTCCACCGCGGTCGGCAGTGCGGGCACCGCCGCCAGCAGCGCGAGCGGCGTTTCGCCGGTGGCGGCGGCGGAACCTGTCCATCCTAGAATCACTGACAGCAAAACAATCCGGCGTATCTTCATCACCCTCCCCCTACGAATGACGCGCCCCCGTCGCAAGCACGGCGCGCGTGAATCGCCGCCCGCAGCGAGCAGGCCGGGCAGCAGCGAATATGAGCGACGGGATGCGGCGCTACTACTTCTGGCGCTGCATCTGCTGCTGCAGGTATTGCTCCATGGTCACCCGCCGGTAGCCCGACGGCACCACAAGCCCGCCGACAGGCAGTTTCGCGTTCTTTTCGATGCGGATCGTTTCCTGCACCAGTTCGCCGTCCATGTCGAGTTCGCGCAGCGGAGCACCTAGCTTTTCGTACTGGCTCGCTACGTAACTGTCAGCCTGATCGCAGGGCTCGTCCCAGTCGTCGCTGCCGGCGACGTTCTTTCTCAGGTACCCGAGCAGCGCGCGCATATTGCTGTCGTCCAGGGCCTGCTTGGAGAGGAAATACTCCCCGCAAACCTCGCCATCCGCCGTCAGCACATAGCGCCGCGTCGAATAGCCGGCAATGCTCGGGCCCGCGCCCTTGTCCTTCAGCGCCAGTTTGGCTGAGAAGTCATTGGCGGTCGTCTTGCCAAAGTCCAGGTCGACCGCTTGTTTGGCGGCGGGGTCCACCACCGTGAATCGCCCACTCTTGAAATCAATCAGCGTGTAACCGTCTCGGCGGCTGGCGTCTTCCATGCGCGCTGTGGTGCCTTCGATCCAGATCCGGCTGTTGGCGCCGTCACCATCGCCAAATTCGACCAATGTTGCGGCCAACGCGGGGGTGGCGGTAAAGCACAAAACGAAAGCAGACAATCGACGCAGCAAAGTGCTCATGAGTGGGCCTCGTTTTTCGTTATTAGAGCGACCTCGCCGTAGCATCCGCCTCTTCAATTAATCGTGTCAATCAGGTTTTTCGGCGCAACCGGGCATGGCCGCGCGGATCCGGCTTCGGCCGCTCATCGCCGGGCAAATTAACTTTGTCAGCGGCGAAGTTAGGGCGCCTGCGCCAGCATGTCGGGCATCTCCGTCGGTAGATTTTGCGTCAGTTCGCGTGCATCCGCGCCGCTGCCCGTGCTGCGCTTTACGCCCGCGCATAAACCGGCAGCCGCTGCCTAAAAGAGCCTTTAACGAAACTGGCTGAGCCTGATCACAGGCCCCTACAGGAGGCTGAGGCGACCGACGGTTTTGTCCCGTACTTTTTCCCGCCCGCCCGCCAGCTCTCGGTGTACCGGGAGCGCCAGAGATAGATTCCGCCGGCGGCGCTCGCGACTTGCGACCCGAGATGACACTTACGCAACAGGCCGGCGACGCTCTGGTAGGTTGGCTCAGTGCTCAGGGAGATGCGGCGCACATCCTCCCGCGCATGATCGGCTTTGGCAGCTGAAACATGGTTATGACGGTGATCATGGGAGCTCTCCTTCCGTGGTAGAAACCGTGAGAGACGGCTAACACTTGCATTAAGCCGCGTCGTGAAGCGTCATCGGCTTCAATGGGTTACTAGGCGGCTCCACTCAGATCGCCTTTGTGTACTGCATAGCGCAACTCAGCCATGCCAGCGCCCATTTGGCGAACCGATACCAAGCGCAGCGCCGGACTGAGCACCCGGCGAGGAAACAGCGGCTTGCCGCTGCCCAGCGTGGCCGAACCCACCTGAACAATCAGCTCGTCCAAGAGGCCGGCATCGTAGAACTGGCCGGCGAGGTCCCCACCGCCGACGATCCAGATGTTCTTGGATCCGGCAGCCACTCGCATCTCAGCATGGGCGTGGCGCACATCTCCCTGAACGAAGCGGATATCCGCACCCTCGATGCTTGGAAGCGTGCGGCTGGAGAAGATCCAGGTCGGCTGCGTGTAGGGCCACGGCGAGCCTGTCTCGGCGGCGACGGCGTCCGCGTTGCGCAGCATCCACTTGTAGGTTGCCGAACCCATGGCCAGCGCGCCTACCTCAGCGATGAACTCCGGGTAGCTGGAGTTATTCAGGTCACCAAGCGGAAACAGCCAATCGAGGGCATCGTCCTCGGTAGCGATGAAGCCATCGAGACTTGTCGCTGTGAAATATTGAGTTTTCATTGTTATATGCAGCTCCTGAAAATTACTGCAAATGAATTGTTAAGCCGCTGACCGGCAGCGATCAAGAGCCGCCTTTGCCGGCTCACAGACCGCTAACCAACCCGAATCTTGGCGCCAGTGATCCGGCGCCTGCGCGAGCGTTCCAGCAACCTGGTCAAAAACCGCTGGAAGGTCACAAGGATCGCAAGCTCCTCTGCCGAGAAGCATGCGTGCCACTCTCGCCACCCCCGGTAGATCACCGCCTTCAGCGAGCGCCGGAAGCTCTCCAGCATGGCGTTGTCCCCGCTGTGCCACGACCGGGCTCGTGCTCTGCACCATGCATGCCCAGAGCTCTGCGCTGGTCGCGGTCCTCATAAGCGGCATACTCGAGCCCGCGGCCGGAGTGGAAGAGCGTCCTGGAGCTTTTCACGCGCTTCCCGATGGCCAGCTAGAGTGAAGCTGCTCTAGCGATCGCTCTGGTCTTCGGTAGCGCCAGATTCTCCGGTTGGTTTACCCGGGTGGACGCGCGGTCGGCAGTTGCCAGCCGCGCCGGATGGCCACCAACCGCAGGCCGAAACAAAGCGCCGCGCCGGCAACCGCCGTCGCGATGAAGGGAAAGTGCAGCGCATCGCCAATCACCACCACGGTCGCGCCGCCAAGTGCGGCGACAGCATAGATGTCGGAGCGCAGGACGATGGGAACATCGGTCAGCAGCACATCGCGCGCCATGCCGCCGCCGATGCCGGTCAGCATGCCGAGCAGCGCCGCCATGACCGGGTCCAGACCAAAGCCTAGCGCCTTGCGGGCGCCGGATACGCAGAACAGCGCTAGCCCGGCGCCGTCGAACACGAGCACGGGGGTGCGCAGCCGATCGATGGCCGGATGCCAGAAGAAGGTGACAAGCCCGGCCAGGAGCGAGACCGCCAGGTAGCGCCAGTCGCTGAGCGCCGCCGGCGGAGTCGCGCCGATCAGCAGATCGCGGACAATGCCGCCGGAGTTGCCGGCAACGAACGAGAGCACCAGCACGCCGAACAGATCCAGCCGGCGGCTGACGCCGGCCGTCGCGCCGCTGAGCGCAAACACGAAGGTGCCGGCCAGATCGAGCACCAGCACCACGGTCTTCAGCGCGGCGTTCGCGTCAAAAGCGGCGGCAGCAGGCATGCTACTACCTCGCTTCACGCAACTGCGGCATGGCGCAGCCGCCTATGCCGCCAGCCAGGCCAGCGCGCCCACGACCATCGTCTCGACGCCGGTCTCCAGGGTCGGATGCAGCACCGGTGCGAAGTACGGACTGTGGTTGGTCGGGATCTTATTGATTTCGCCGGCAGCCTTCGCTTTCGCGTAAACATCGGGGTCGGTGCCGCCGACGAACCAGAACATGGAGGGAACGCCCCACTCGGCCCCGAAGGAGCCGAAGTCCTCGCTCGCCGATGTTGCCCCGACCTCCCGCACCCGGTCAGCCGAAAAATGCTGGCGGAAGGCCGAGGCGATGCGCTCTGCGGCACCGGCGTCGTTGAATCCCAGCGGATAGCGGTCCAGCACCGTGATCTCCGGCGGCTTCGGCGCCCCCGAGGCTTCAGCCTCGGCCTTGACGATGCGCTCGATGGCAGCGAGCACGCGCTTGCGCACGTCTTCATCGAAAGTGCGCACGTTCAGTTTGATGACGGCCTCGTCCGAGATCACGTTCGCCTTAGTGCCGGCCTGCAGCGCGCCGATCGTCACGACAGCGGCCTCCATGGCCGCGACTTCGCGCGAGACGATGGTCTGCAGGCGCATCACCGTCGCGGCAGCCATCACCACCGGATCGACGCTGGCCTGCGGCATCGAGCCGTGCGCGCCGCGCCCGAACAGGCGGATCTGCAGACTGTCGGCGGCGGACGTGATCGCACCGGCGCGGCCGCCGATGTTGCCCGCAGGGCCGACCATGACGTGCTGACCGAGCACGACATCAGGCTTCGGGAAGCGGTCGAACAGGCCGTCGTCGATCATGCCGCGCGCGCCTTCAGCGGTTTCTTCGGCCGGCTGGAACACCGGCATCAGCGTGCCGCGCCAGGCATCGCGCGCCTGCGCGAGCAGCGTGGCCGCACCGGCGAGCCAGGTGACGTGCATGTCGTGGCCGCAGGCGTGCATGACGGGAACCGTGTTGCCCTCGCGATCCGTGGCGGTGACGTTGCTGGCATAGGGAAGCCCGGTCATTTCCTTGACCGGCAGCGCGTCCATGTCGGCGCGCAGCATGACGGTTGGCCCCTCGCCGTTGCGCAGCAGGCCCACGACGCCGGTCTTGCCGACGCCGGTCGTCACTTCATAGCCGGCCGCACGTAGCCGGTCCGCCGCCAAACCGGCCGTCCGCGACTCTTGCATCGACAGCTCCGGATGGGCATGCACGTCGGTGTATAGCTTTTCCAGATCCGGCAGCAGGTTCGGCAGCCCAGAAAGTGCTTTCCCGGAAG
Organism: Gammaproteobacteria bacterium; assembly: GCA_036278215.1. GTDB lineage: Bacteria > Pseudomonadota > Gammaproteobacteria > Nitrococcales > AK92 > JAAYIK01. The sequence goes on from DASULL010000044.1 coordinate 9,087, forward strand.
AATTCGCCGCTTGCATGGTCATGATCGCACTCCGTCGTCGAAGGGTGCAGCGCGAACCGCGTCAGCAAGCAGCGTGAGCACTTCCCGCCGGCGAAAAAGCGCTGCAGACCCCGAATATGGCTGCTTTTTCAGCCAACCCAAGCAAGCTTTAAGGTGCGGTGAAGTGCTTGATCTGGGCAGCCCGTGAACCTCGGGACGAAGAGGGTCGGACCGCTTCGCCAGCTGCAATGCATGGCAGCCAGCTCGGCTGTGGAGCCGAGCGCCCTACCTGCCGCATCCTGGATCAGCGGTGGGCAGCCACCACGAAGTCGGCGCATCCCGGCGCCTGCCGCGCCTGCACTATGGCGTCCGCAGAGCGTGCGAGGAACTCCGGCCGGCCGAACGTAGAGCTTGCCAGCATCGATGATCATGACTGCCTCACGTAGTCGGTAGATACGACCCTTGATCAACGATCCTGCTTGACCCGATAGATAGCGCAGAGCTTGTTGCCGTCCGGGTCTCGTACATAGGCCAGGTACATTGCCCCCAAGCTACCGTCACGCAGGCCCGGCGGGTCTTCGATCGACTGACCACCATGGGCGATTGCCGCGTCATGAAACGCTCGAACTTGCTCTGGCGAGTTGCACTTAAAGGCAATGGTACCGCCATTGGCAAAAGTCGCCTGTTCGCCGTTGATTGGCTCGGTCACGCAAAAAGTGCTTCCATCATGCCGGTAGAACAGCCGGATGTGGCCAGAGCCCGCTTGGTTGCGCAGTGGTTCGCTTGCTCCGAGCGTTCCGAGCACGGCGTCGTAGAAGCGCTTGGAGCGCTCAATGTCGTTCGAACCAACCATTACATGATTGAACATGATCCTCTCCTCGAACTCCGGCGCCATGTCCGGTGCATTTATTGTTGATCAGCGCCACCTCTAGGGCGGACACTGGTTTTGCCACCAACGCATCGGATATGCCAAGCTCGTCCCTGGCATGTACGCTAAGCGCATCATGGGCCATCGGCTGGGTGGCGACGACGGATGCCAATGGCCTGTCCATGCTCGATGTAGATCGAGACTAATTCTTCGCGCTCCTGATCAGGATTATCAGCCAACCCCTGGCGCTCACGGGCCAGATCTGCGGGTTCGGTATCGGCTTGTGAGCTGACCGAGACATATACTCGCCAGCGCCCATTGATATAGCGTCGGCGACAAGGCCGGCAACGCCCTATGAGAACGGCTCTGGTGCTTGCGCCAGCCGCCGCCACTCCCAGCACTGGACGCGCCGTGGAGACGATTCCATCGTTTGCCCGAAGAACGGCAGCGCGAAGCCATCCTATTCGATGTGTTCGATGCCGCTCGTCGTGTCTCATACGTTCTTTCTCAAAGGAGGCAGGCTCATTGCGCCGTCCAACGCCGAAGATCAGCCGCCGGACTAGGCGGTCGGCAGGAGAGGGATTAGAGAAGGGAGTCAGCTCTTACAATATGAGACGTGTCGGATCGCAAGAGCTCCCCCGACTCGTGTAGCCTGCCGGGTTTTACCCCAGGCGCCAGCAGTCAGCGCGCTCCAGCAAGTGGCCATCTTCCTGCAGCAGGAGGTGGAGCGTACCTGAACTTGTGGGCAGACCTCAGAATCTGTCCCCTTTCACACCTTCTGCTCCTTAGCATAGAGAAGGGCTGCAGCGGATCGCTCGCTTGGCATTCGATGATGAGGGAATAGCTTGTTTTCTTTGAAGCGCATGGGCGTTTATCAGCTGCAGCTGACTCGTATACTGAAAACGCCGGGGCGGCACACCCTCGAGCTGTATTTGTTCGTCCCGCCCGAAACCCATCTTTCCGCCAGAACCCTGGCAGAGCCGCAGTTCTTCTTCGGCTCCATCGCCCACCGCTTTGGGCTGCTGGGCATACACACCAAAGATCGTGCCAGTAAGAGCGATACCTCTTATGCGCTGCTGTCGCCGCACTTTGAGACCACCCATGGCTCTTGGCTGTTCCGGTACAAGGCCTCCATGGATCGGCTGCGCCAACAGCTGCAGAGCGCAGACACCGCTGTCGCCGAGCCAATTGGGCGTGCCTTGCGACTTAGCCAGACCTTCGCGAAGCGTATGCGAAAGACCATACCCCAGCAGGACAAGCAGAGCCGCTATTTCCGCCAGATGGACATCTATTTTTCCTGGTTCGCGGAGCAGTTTTTCCTCGAATGCATGACGCTCAAAGAATTCCCGGCGCTGAATGGAGAGCTAAGGCAAGCCATCGCCGACTTTCTCCAGCAGGAGGCAATGATTCGCAAAGAGCGCGACTACGTGCGTGAGTTTCAAGGCACGCCCACCGCCCTTTGGAACCGAATGAGCCTCTATAACAGGCTGTTGGAATACCCCGTGACGCCGCGCTCGAAAATCGTCGAACTCGGCTCTGGCACGCGCAAGCTGGTCAAGGCAGCGACCACCATGGTCATCATGTCGCTGTTCACTTACCTGCTTTTCAATGCACGAGAAGCCAGCAATACACTTTCGATCACAGTGCTGCTCGGCATCGCGCTGATTTACGCTATCCGTGACTTGTTGCGGGATGACGCCATCAACGTCATTACCCGCTGGCTGCGCCAGGGAAAACCGCGCTGGAAGATTCGCCTGTTCATGCCCTACACCAGAAAACTGCTGGCCCAGCAATTGATCTGGCTCGATTACCGCAAGCTCTCCGAGCTCCCGCGGAACGTAACCGGCCATCCCATCAAGTGGCCCAGCAGTGACGATGGGCAAGTAATTTGTTACCGCTCGCTGCTGAATCTCGATCAAGCCGCGCTGGAACAGGATGAGATTGGCGAACATCTTACGCTGGACTGCGAACTCCTCTGCAAGATGATCAAGGCGAGCCGGGATCGGCTGTTCGTGTATGCGGGAGGAGATGATCCGGCCGTTGCGGTCCAGGTCCATCCGATCGAGAGGCAGCAAGATTACAACTTGCTATTAGTGTCTACCCAACCTGGCCAAAATTACACCTCAGCACAACGCTGGCGCCTACGACTGGGGAGCAACGGCATCGTGCAGTGCAAAAGCAAGGAAGCGCACTGGCCCAGCCTTGAAAAGCAGAAGAAGCAGGGTTGGTGGGATAGCATGGCTACCCTGTTCAAGAGGAAATAGCTCCTCACACGTTCTGCCTAATCCCGGTCACAGCAGCACCGAAGTCTCAGGAAGCGAGGGCTTCGCTGGGCTCCTGCAGTGGTACATCGACGTCTTCTCTGAGAGCCGGGCGCAGCAGCAGCATGGCAATACCGATCACCGGTAGCACCGAAGCCTCGTGGACCAGCATGCCGATCGACATGGTCACACCGCCGAACAGCACGCCGAGGAGCAACGCGGCAACCGTCAACAGGGCGATGGCGATGTTGGCCCGCATGGTGTTCACGGTCCGCTTGGCCAGGCCGAGGACATACGGCAGACGGGGCAGCCGGTCGGCCATCAGGGCGATATCGGCGGTTTCGATCGCCGCCGGCGAGCCGGCTGCCCCCATCGCCACGCCGATCTCAGCCTGGGCCAGTGCCGGGGTGTCGTTGACGCCGTCGCCGACCATGGCCACCACATGCCCCGGCGCTGCAACTCCTTCACCAGGGTCAGCTTGTCCTCGGGCATGAGCTCGGCACGGACTTCATCGACGCCAAGCTGGGCAGCGACGTTTTCGGCGACCCGCCGCGCGTCGCCAGTGGCCATGATGACCTTGATGCCGTTGGCATGCACGCTCTCCGGGCTCAAGACCAACAAAGACAATAGCCCCGGCGCCATCAGCCCAGGAAAACGGCTGCCCGCTGTACGGATCTCGCGCCGCAGCTCCACCTAAATGCTGGCGAACCCCCTCAGGCGGGATGCGTCCACTCCGCAGCTCCACCGCCAGAAGAGCGCTGCGGCGTATTCCCTCTAGATCGGTAATCCTGACCGCGTCCGACGCGTACTCCGAACTAGCAATGGCAAGGTATCGCCAACGATGTTGTACATGCGGGCAGAGGCACGGCGGCCTCAGCGGCTTCACGCTCTAGTGCTTTAGCGCCTTACGGGCCAGAGAATCCAATTAGGAAACCTCCGGGGGCACGAACAAGCGCTGTCGTAACGCCCTCCATCACTTTGGTTGGTGCATTCACCTCGACAGCACCTTCCCGGATAGCCTTTTCAAACGCTTCTTGCGTGTTGGCGACATGAACGAATGGAACACAGCCCGGCGCTTCTATTGGCCCGAGAGCGCGAATCCCACCACCGCCTTTTTCAGAGTACGAGAACAGATGGTACTCGCCGGCAGGGGTAGAGAGGTTTGCCATAAAGTTCCAACCCAGTACCGCTTCACACCACTCCTTCGACGCTGCCGGGTCGGAACTGGCAATGTCTACGTGGGTAATCCACCCATAGAGACCTTGTGTTGGCTTGTGCTCCATCAACTGCCCCCGATCTACTGAACTGAGTAGGCCTAGCGCTGAAGCTGAGCTGCGGCGAAGCCACCGGCTGCAAGGCCTAGTTAGATTTTCTTACTCTTCTACTGCTCTTGCCGTTTTAGTGCCTCATAACGCGCACATGCTTGCTGGCGCGCCTTCTCGGTTGCCGAGGGCTGAAGGATCATGTTGTTGCACTCCCTTCTCGCCAACTCCAGGGGCGTCGCCTGGCCGGCGGGGGCAACGAAGGCCACCGTCGGCTTAAATGAGATGGCCGCAGCGCAGTACATATTCTTCGTCTTGTCGTATCGCCAACCGACGCCTCGGTTCTCCTGAAGATAGCGACATGCATCGGCAAAGAGCTCCTTTGCCGCCAGCGTACACTTGGAGAACTCGGCCACTCTGTCTTTTTTGTCTGCGCAGACCGAGACGTCCCGTATGCGCCACAACTGGTGCTGGAACGAAATCCGCTGATCCTTGTGCTCCACGACGACAGCTTTGATCTCGGTTCCCATCATGTCCTGCATGTGATCGTGTACCGCGTTGGAAGTACTTTGCAGTACCGCCGCGAACAGGGTTGCGAGTGGATCCATATGCTCTTCGCTCTTTAAATCTAACGGCCAGTTAAGTCGCGAAGCGGCGTCGGCTCCAAGGCGCCGTTAGGCTTCTTCTCTTTGTTGTTCAATGGCATGTGCTTCTGGCGCGACGACTCTGAAACTATAGCCATGGCGCTCAAAGCCCAGCGACTGGTAGAACGTATGCGCCCGCTCACTCTTGAGGTTGGAGGAGAGCACCACCTTGTAGCAGCCCTTCTCGCGGCACAGCTCAAGGGCATGCAGCATCATCCTCTTGCCGATACCCTGGCTCTGCCAGTCTGGATCGACGGCGACATCCTCGACGACGCCAGACGGAGCACCACAGTGCCCAAGGTTATCCATGATGAGCAGCGCGAAGGTGCCGACGATCTGCGCTTGTGAGACGGCCACATACACCTTGTAGTCGGGATAGCGCGCCATGCGCTCGAAGATGGCTTCTGCCTCACTGAGCGAGAGCACCTTCCCATCGTCCAGGTCCGGCTGCGCATAGAGTTGAAGCACTGCCGGCAGATCGGCTTTGGTTGCTTCGCGGCAAGTGGCGGCAATGCTCATCGAGCTTTCTCCTCGCGGCCTAACACGACGGCTGAGCCGATGGCTGCGAAGCAACCGTCGCATCCCATGGCTGGGTTGAGCTTCTTCTCCTTATCTTTCTTATTCGACCGCATGTTGCTCCGC
>DASULL010000045.1:0-2371 GCA_036278215.1 Gammaproteobacteria bacterium
CCGCGGCCGGACCGACCGTGGCAAGACTCACGATAAAGTGAACTTTCCTGATCCGGCGGCGGCGCCGCTAGGGACAGACGAAGAGGCCGGAGGCGCCCGCACCGCCGAAGAGGACATTGCCCGCAGCGAACGTCAGCGGGAGCCGGCGTTTAAGAATCAACGGCCAGGGGAAGCCAGTCCGAAGCCCGATTGAGGTGGCTCAGCGGCTCAAGTAGCGGCGTTGCTGCGGCAGAGTCATCAGCCACTTTGGCCGCCAAGCGGCCACCGCCGCCACCACAACAATGTTGACCAAGCTCTCTTGCAGCAAGGCCAGCGGCAGCAGCGCCAGATATTGCTGGCCGATGCTGGCAACGCTGTAGAGCCCGGTAGTCGCCAGCAGCCCAGATATGGCCAAGCGTCCGAGAGCCGCGGCAATTGCCGCGCCGAGCAGCGCGCAGACGGTCAGATAACCGACCAGACTGTGCGGCAAGAACCGCTCCGTCAGACGCCACAGCAGATGGGTAACGCCGATCGGCACCGCTGCCAGCAGCAGCCCGGCAAGCCCGGCCGTGGGCCAGGGCTCGGTGCCGACCAGTACTGCTCCGACCAACGGAAACAGCGACCCGATCAGCGCCTGGCGCCAGCCAATCAGGAGCGTCAGTGCAGTCATGCCGAGCAGATGTACCCGCAAACCGGGCGAGGCCCCGCTGTCGGTCAGCCATAGCACCATGACGGCGATGGAGCCGGCAAATAGCAGATGCTGTCTCTGGGGTTCCTGTCGCAGGCGTCCGCGATCAATTCCGGACCACGCCCATCCCAGCAATGCGCCATAGGCGATAAATCCGGCCAGCAACCAAGGAATCGGCAGCAGCTCTTGCGAAAAATTCATCACCAGGGGCGCCCGAACTCGACGTACACGCTGTAAAACGACTACCCTGTCGCACCAGCCGGCCGCCGCCTTTTGTACAGCGGCGGAGTCTCTTCGCCAAACTGGTGACTATTGCTACGGCGTACAAGCGGCACACAGGACGGACGGGCGTCTCAGGTTGGTGTGGTCACACGGCGGTATCCGGATCCTGCTCATCGCGAGGTGGCATCTGTACATAACAACCTTGCAGCAGCAGCCGCCGCATCACGGTGACCGATTCGGCCCGGGCCAGACGCCGCTGCGGCGTCAGCACCAGATCCATCACGTGCTCGAGCGGCCCCATGGTCTGCAGCAGTGCAGCCGGTACAGCGGTGAAATCGTCCTTTATCGGGACAAACAGGTAGGTGTCCGGAGTGCGCCGGCCCTTGTAGATGGAACAATGCATGGGATCGGAATCTCTCTTGCGGCAACGTCTGAAGGCTGCTGTCGACGGTATGTCATGAACACGCAGGCGGTGGTCAGTCAATGGTAAGGCATGCAGCGGACATGAGCTTATCACTCCAGGGACGGACGGTTCTGATCACCGGCGCCAGTCGCGGGCTCGGCCGAGCGATGGCACTGGAACTGGGCCGTGCAGGGGCAATACTTGCCTTGCATGCCCGGCCACAGCGCGGCCGGCCCGACCGGCTCGATCAGCTGCTGGTCGAAGTCGAACTGGCTGGCGGCAAAGGCATCACTGTTCGAGCCGATGTGCGGGATCCAGAGCAGGTGCAAACGCTGGTCGATCAGGTTATCGCCCGGCTCGGTCACATCGATGTGCTTATCAACAATGCCGGGATATTCGGCGACGAGTGGGGACTGCTCGAGGTCGATCCGACCATTTGGCGCAATATCATCGAAACCAATTTGACCGGGCCATTTCTGTTGGCCCGCGCTGTCATTCCACACATGCTGCGCGCCGGGAGGGGAGTTATTGTCGACATCACCTCCGGCGCGGCCGTTCGTACCGGCTTCCTGAATCCGGCCTACGGAGTTTCCAAAGCCGGACTGGACCGACTGACACTGGCACTGCACGCCGAGTTCGCTTCCCAGGGGATCGCTTGCGTATCCTTGTCGCCGCCGGTGAGCGCTACCGAGCCGATACGTCGGCTGTATTCGGCACAAGACCTCGCCGAGCGACACGTAGCTTTGCCCGAAGTCACGGCTACTGCCTTGCGCCGTCTACTCGAGCAGGATCCGATGCGCTATAGCGGGCGGGTGGTGGGTGTGCGCGATTTGCTGCCACAACCATAGAGCCCGCCCCGGACTTCAATGACGCTGAGTGTGCTGGCCACCCGGCTCGGAAATGTTCCGCAGCATCTCGCCCGTCATTGGTGCGCGGCCTAGCACGCGGGCTATATCGGCCTGCGACAGCATACCAACCGGCTGGTCGTTGTGGTCGCATACCATCAGACGCCGGATCTGCTGTTCCTCCATGATTTTGGCTGCACTCTCCAGGTCATCGTCCTCATAACAGGAGATGAC
>DASULL010000046.1:0-10957 GCA_036278215.1 Gammaproteobacteria bacterium
CAACGTCTCCACGGTGACGCCCCCGCTCGCTCCAAGCCCTATCCGGAATCGCCGCAACTGGCCTGTCACCGTCACCGGCAAACCGGACTGCAGCCGGTCGAGATAAAGCTGATCGATGACGGAGGCATCGGGATAAGCAACGATATCGACGACCACTTCGGCGCCGCGCTCGAAGGCGTTGACGTGATGAAAGGCGAAAAACGGCTCGCTACGGGCGGTCTTCACCACCTCGCCGGTTTCCTTGTCGACGATATGAAAGACAGTGCCGAGCTCCGGCTGCCAGCGGTAGTTACGAATAAACGGCTGGTGCCGCAGCAGCAGCTTGAGCGGGTTCACCACCAGCGGGAATTCGGTCAGGATCAAGTAACGATTGCTCATCCCGAAGGAATGCATGTAGGCCGGCTGCTGCGCGGGGATCGTGGCGATTCTCCGCCGCTGCTGGTCGTCGGCATCAATGCCGTAGAGGTGATACTTGCTGATCCGGCCGAACTCCAGCAGGTAGTTGTACTGGCGGCGGCGTTGCGCGTCGAACTGTGGATGTGCGGTGGTGATCTGGCCGACCAGCTTATCGTGGTAACGATAGGCGTCAAGCGTCTCCAGGGTAGCCAGATCGAAGCGAACCGGAGCCGGCGTCTCGGTTAGCGCGACCATGCTGTCGCCGATCCTGCTGACGTTGACGTTGCCGTTGTCCCCCACTCCTCGCCTCGCGATGAACGGAAACATGGTCCCGAGCACACCGCGCTCAGGATCGGTAGCGAATTCGCCGCGACGGATCGTGCCGTTCTGCATGGCCTCGCTGTACGAGCGACCGCGCAGGTAGCGATTGGCGTAGCCGACTCGCCCGTTGGCAAAGCTGAACTTATGCAGCATGGCCAGACCATCGAACCAGTGGTTGTAGGCCTGCGCGCCCACTTCGAATCTGGCCGGACCGGTGCGCACCAGGCAACCGCGCAGCCACTCGGGTACCCGCCCGCGGCAGGGAAGTTCGGGCAAATCAACTTCCCCGGTCAGGGTGGTAAATCCCAGACTGTAGTGAGCCAGTTTCATTACTCCCCTCCTTGGGTGGCCGGTTTGCCGGCAACTGCGCTCAGCGATCCAGCGCTTAGCTGTGGCCGTCGCCTACTTAGCGGCCAAGGCGTTACACCGGCGCTGAACAGCGCCCACCACACGGCGACAGGCTGGAAGACGAGCCGAATCCAGTAGTACCACTGCGCCTCCGGCAGGCCGGCGACGCTCAGTCCCTGGATGGCGTTGCGGATGTTGGCTGGGAACACGACGATGAAATAAATGGCCAGCATGATCCCGGCCAGCCGGCGCCAACGCGGGACCAGCAGTCCAGCGGCGCCGGCCAGTTCGCAAACCCCAGTGAACACCACGATGAACTGCGGCCAGGGAACCATCCCCTGCACCATCGGCAGGTAGCGCTCCGGCGTCAGCAGATGATCGGTGCCAAAAAACAGCAGCGCGGCAACCAGGGCGAGCCGCATCCGGGCAGCGGGTTCCTGCAGTCGAGGAACGCCGAGCGCATGCGCCAGCCAAGCGGTCGCGGTGAGCACGAGCAAAAGGATAAAGAAGATCATGATCAGCCTCAGCGATATGTTGACATAGGAAACATAGTGACCGAAGTTTCTTATGTCAACATTCAGAAAGCATCCGGCGCGCTCGACTTGCTGCACCACCAGCAAGCCGAGCCAAGAGAGCCGGAGGAAAAGAAAAGGGGGGGGTGTTCAGCGGCCTGAGCGGGCCAGTTACTGAGGCGCCACTCTTACTGCCCGATCAGCAGCAGCACGACCGGCAGCGTCAACGCCGAAACTGCCGTCTGCACGGTAAGCAGGGTAGCGAGCAGCTCGTGGTCCCCGCCGAGCTGGCGCGCCAGGATGTAGGCGGATGGCGCCGTCGGCAGCGCGGCGAACAGCACCAGGATCAGCGTCTCCAGCCCCGACAGCCCTAGGAGCCATGCGGCGCTCCAGGCAACCAGCGGGGTGACCGCGAGCTTGAACACCGTGCCTCCAGTGAGGAGGCGGCCGCGGCCGCGCGCCGACTGCAAGCGCAGCCCGGCCCCGACCGCCATCAATCCCAGCGGCAAGGCGGCCGGACCGAGTATGTTCAGCACGGTCCCGCTGCCAAGCGGCAGGCCCAAGCCGGTACCGTTCAGGAACAAGCCGAGCACGCAAGCGAGGATGAGTGGGTTGGTCGCGATGCCGCGCACCGTCCCGGCGAGGCTTGCGCGAGCCCCGGCGTAGTGGGTGAGCACGCCGATGCAGAGGATGTTGACCAGTGGAATGAGGAAAGCCATCGTCATAGCTGCCACCGCAACGCCCTCGCTGCCGTAGAGGCTGGCGGCAATCGCAAGGCCGATATAAGTATTGAAGCGGACCGCCCCCTGGTACACCGAAGTGAACCCGGGTCCATCGACCGCGAACATCCGCCGCAGCCCGAGCACCAGCACTGTTACGCCGGCCAGCATCGCCACCACCGCAAGCGCCATTGGCCAGAGGCGAGCCTCATCCACTACCGCTGTCGCCAACTCCTTGACCAGAAGGGCGGGGAACAGCACGTAGTACACCAGCCGCTCCAGCTGCAGCCAGAATGTCTCGCCCGGAAACCTCAGGCGGTACAGCACATGCCCGAGAGCAATCAGGACGAAGATCGGAGCAATGACGGTGGCGATGGTTTGCAGATTGTCCAGCAGCATAGGTATCGGCGGTAGTGAGGGCCAGATCGTTATGTTCCGCGGCGGGCACCTCTACAGGCCGCCACGCTCCGGCGAAAGGCCAAGCTTGGCGGCAATCGCTTGACGATGCGCATTGCCACGGCCACAGAGCTTGCCGCACCAGCGGCTCCGCCGTAAATCCCCAGTTGCTGATAGAGCCGCTGGGAGCTCTACTCCGAGCATCCGCAGCACAACATAAATATCAGCAAAAACTGAAGCAAAGCGTTAAGGCAATCCTGGGAGGCTGCCGCAGACGGACGGTAGGCCGCCTCCGGCTGGACCCTTCCGGCACCGCAAGCAGCGGGCCGGTTCTCTGCATCTGCCGCCCTGGACAGCGATTGCTTGCAGCGCAACCGGCCTGCCCCCAGGTGGCTGAATTCCTCTTTAGGCTCGAAGAGAGGTCAAGCCATGGCTGCCGAGCAAGGCGCACGTTATATCGAGAACTGGCCGGAAGAAGCGCGAGAAGCCACGCAGCTGGTGATCGACCAGTACGGCGAACCGGACGAAGCGACCGAGACCCGGCTCATCTGGTACCGGCCTGGCCCCTGGAAGCGCATCGTCGCCACCAAGGCTTTCTACCAGCACAACTTTCCAGTACCGCACAGCGATGTCGTCGAGTCGGTGATCGACTACCGGGTGCCGGTGGATAAATTCAGCGAGCTGGCGAAGTTCGACGGCAGCGTCGTGGTCGAGCGCACCGCCGGCGAGGTCTCGGCCCGCTGCCACGACGAACAGGCCAACTTCCTCGCCCTCAACCTCATGCACGACATCGTCACAGGTAACAAAACCGCGGACGAAGCCCGGGCTTATTACGCCAAGGAATTCGTCGATTACCGACGCGGCAAACCGACGCCGTACATAGATGGCCTGCGGTTCCAACCGGAGGCCGGCAACGCTGCCGACCCCGACACGCGATTACTGTCGGACGCCGACCTGGAAGCGGCCAGCAAGGAAGGAGAACGGCGCCATTGACGAAGGGGGCGAGCCGGCGCAACGGACCCAGGCAGCGGCACAAGATGGTCGACCGTTCACGCGACCGCCTTGACCCCTAAGGCTCCACGAGATCGAGGAGCACTGCTACGAACGCCGCACGGCTCGGCAGCAGGCAGCGATTGCCGCTACCATCCGGGAGGGAACGGAGCGAAGCAGCTCCGCGCCCTCCGGGCGTGCTATCACCGCTTGAGCGGCGGATCAGAATGCCGGCACCACCGCGCCCCGGTAACGCTCGTTGATGAAAGCCTTCAGCGCATCGCTGTGCAGCGCTCGGGCCAGCTTCTGCATGGCGGCCGAGTTCTGGTTGTCCGACCGGGCCACCAGGATATTGACGTAGGGCGAGTCGCTGCCTTCCATCACCAGTGCATCCTTGGTCGGGTTGAGGCCGGCCTCCAGGGCATAATTGGTGTTGATCAAAGCCAAGTCGACCTGATTCAGCACCCGCGGCAGAGTCGCCGCTTCCAGCTCCCGAATCCGGATGTTCTTCGGGTTCTGGGCGATATCCCGCACGGTGGCGGTAATGCCGGCGCCTTCCTTGAGGGTAATCACCCCGGCCTTGGCCAGCAGCAGCAAGGCACGGCCGCCGTTGGTGGCGTCATTGGGGATCGCCACGGTAGCGCGCTCGGGCAACTGGTCGAGGCTCTTCAGCTTGCTCGAATAGGCGCCGAACGGCTCGATATGCACGCCGACCACACTGACCAAGTTCGTCCCCCTGCCCTTGTTGAACTCGTCGAGATAGGGCTGGTGCTGGAAGAAGTTGGCATCCAGGCGTTTCTCGGCGACCTGGATGTTGGGCTGCACGTAGTCGGTGAAGACCTTGATGTTCAGCTCGACGCCTTCTTTGGCCAGCGCCGGCTTGACGAACTCGAGGATCTCCGCATGCGGCACGGCGGTGGCGCCGACGCTCAAGGTTTCCGCCGCCTGGGCGGAAAACGCCGCGACAGCGGCCAAGGCGAGCAGCAGCTTCTTCATCGATCAAGCTCCTTGTAAGTCGGGCAGGCAACTGCCCAGCAGTTATTTTCGGGAATAGTGAACGACCAGGCGGTCGCCGACGCTTTGCAGAATCTGCACCAGAACCAGCAGCAATACTACCGTCACCACCATCACATCGGTCTGGAAACGCTGATAGCCAAAGCGGATCGCCAGATCGCCGAGGCCACCGGCGCCGACCACCCCGGCCATGGCGGTATAGGACACCAGGGTAATGGCGGTAACCGTAATCGCGGCGATGATGCCCGGCCGCGCTTCCGGCAGCAAAGCGTTCCAGATGATCTGCCGCGTGCTGGCGCCCATCGCCTGGGTCGCCTCGATGATGCCCCGGTCGACCTCGCGCAGCGCAGTCTCCACCAGCCGCGAGAAAAACGGCGCGGCGCCGGCCACCAGCGGCGGAATCGCCCCGGCCACGCCCAACGAGGTGCCGGTCAGCAGCACGGTGAAGGGAATCATCACGATCAGCAGGATGATGAACGGCAGCGACCGCAGCATGTTCACCAGCAACGACAGCACGCCGTAGAGCGGCCGGTTTTGAAACAGCTGGCGCGGGCCGGTGAGGAACAGCAGCACACCCAGCGGTAAACCGAGCAGCACGGTGAACAGCAGCGAGCCGCCGAGCATCAATAAAGTGTCCAGCGTCGCCAGCCAGATTTCGTACCAATCGACATTGCTGAAGAAGGCGTCCATCAGCGCAGCACCTCCACATGCACATCGGCGGCGCGCAAGCGGCGCAATGCGGCTTCCAAGTCGCCGCCGACCAGCGCCAGGGTCAGCTGGCCGTAAGGCGTATCCTTGATGCGATCGATCCGACCGCCGAGGATGCTGTAATCGACCCCGGTCTCGCGGGCGACGCTGCCAAGCAGCGGCGCGTAGGTCGCCTCGCCCTGGAAGGTCAGGCGCAGAATGCGGCCTGGCACATGGGCGAAGTCGTCGCGCTGTGCGTCCTCGTCGATCTGCTCGGCTTCCTGCACGAAGCGCAGCGTGGTCGGGTGCTGTGGATGCAGAAACACGTCGGCGACCCGCCCCTGCTCGACGATGACGCCGTCCTCGATCACTGCCACCCGGTCGCAGACCCGGCGGATCACGTCCATCTCGTGGGTGATCAGGACGATGGTCAGTTTCAGCTCGCGGTTGATCTCGGCCAGCAGCCGCAACACCTGCGCGGTGGTCTGCGGGTCGAGCGCGCTGGTGGCCTCGTCGCAGAGCAGGATCTTCGGCTGGGTAGCCAAGGCTCGGGCGATACCGACGCGCTGCTTCTGCCCGCCAGACAGCTGCGCCGGATATTTATCGGCTTGATCGGCCAGTCCGACCCGGGCCAGCAGCTCGGCAACACGGGCAGCGATCGCCTGCGGCGACCGCTCGCCGGCCAGCCTTAACGGCATAGCTACGTTGTCGGCCACGGTCTTGGAAGCCAGCAGATTGAAGTGCTGGAAAATCATGCCGACGCCGCGGCGGAAACGCCGCAGCCCTGCGCTGTCGAGCGCGGTGACGTCGACGCCGCCGACGATGATGCGGCCGCCGCTAGGCTCCTCCAGCCGGTTGATCAGCCGCAGCAGCGTGCTCTTGCCGGCGCCGGAGTGGCCGATCAGGCCGAACACCTCGCCGGCGCCGATGCTCAGGCTGGTCGGCTTCAGAGCTGGGATCTCGCGGCCATTGACCCGGTACGCCTTGTGGACGTTGTCGAATTCGATCACGGAAAAGCCTTCTGGGGACGGTCGTCTGCAACCGGGCTGGATATTAATCCATAGGCGGAATGAAATCGGAGACGATAGCCCAATTGCAGGGGGTGAGCACGACCTGCCCACTCTCGCCCAGCCCGGGCTGGGCCGCATGACAGTCGAGTCGGTGTTGAGAACGTAGCGATCTGCGGGGCGTTGCGGTAGGGCGCAGGCACTCTGCTCGACTAACAAGGATAGCTGCGCCAGGCCTGGCGCAGCTATCCTGCTCTCAAACCATGGGAAGAATGCCTCGTCAAAAGTGAGTGGAAGCTATCTAGCTGTTCACGACACCGACCGTCCTCGCCGCGGTCAACTGCCCCACCAGCACGCGCACCGCTTCCCGAGCCCGGGCGATCGACCGCTGGTGGCGCTCGTCGCCGAATTCCTGATAGTCAATGGCGACGAAGTGTTTACGGGCCACACCCAGATAATGCGCGCAGGTGTCGATGTGCGTATCGAGGTGATTCATGTGGCGGCGGATGCCGCCTGCTTCGAACCCAAACTCCCCGCGCGATGACAGCACCACCAAAGTCTTGCCGCTGAGCAAAGGTTCCAATGGCCAGTCGCCGCGCGCCAGATCAAAGGAAAAGGTCCGGCCTACTCGAATCACCTGATCGAACCACGCCTTGAGCGCCGCCGGCATTCCGTAGTTGTACATCGGGCTGGCAATAGTGATTACGTCGGCGGCCTCCACTTCCCCGATCAATTCGTCGGAAAATTGCAGCACCGCTTTCTGCGCGGCGCTGCGCTTCTCCGGTGGAGTGAACGCCGCCGAGATCCACTCCTCGGTAATCAGCGGCGGCGGGTGCCGGCCGACATCACGCCGAATGAAGCGTGCCTCCGGTTCCTGGATGCGCCACTCATCTTCGAAGCGCTGCGACAGCTCTCGGGAAAGGGAGCGGCTGCCGCGCGCACTAGCTTCAATTTGCAGAACCGTAGTCATAGATTCTCCGATTTAAGTTGAGCTGTGCGCATCTTTGAAAAAATCCAGTAGTTGCAGCAAATGGGATTTTTTATGCTAGAAGATGCAAAAATCTCATCTGGAGAAAAACCATGCGCAGCCTTCCGCCTTTGAACGCCCTACGCGCTTTTGAGGCCGCTGCTCGGCACCAAAGCTTTCAACTGGCTGCCAATGAACTGCATGTCACTCCAACAGCAATCAGCCACCAGATCCGGCATCTGGAAGAGCTTCTTGGCTGTGCGCTGTTCCAACGCCGACCGCGCCCGGTACGGCTTACCTCGGCTGGGCAGCAACTGTTTCCGGCCTTGCGTGATGGACTGGATCGAATCGCAACCGCTGTTACCGCAGTACGCACAGCGACCGGGCGTGGACCACTGATCGTGACCACCACACCGGCCTTCGCCAGCCGCTGGCTCATCCCGCGCCTCGGCGCTCTGCGTGAAGCCTGCGGAGGCTGTGGCCTGGCGGTAGAAGCCTCAGAAGCCGTGCTGGACCTGCATGCCGGCGAGGCCGATTTCGCGATCCGCTATGCCCGCTCGCCAGACCCCGAGCTGGAGTGCCACCCTCTCTTTCGTGATCGCTACGTACCGGTCTGCAGTCCGGCGCTGCTCCGGAGCGGCAAGCTCAAGACCCCCGCAGACCTCGCCAATCACACCCTTATTCATTTCCAGTGGAAACGCGAGGATCCCGCAGCACCCACTTGGCGCTGTTGGGCGTCTCACGCCCAACGGTTATTTCCGGGCGCACCGTTGCCGGATACCGACACCGGGCTTCGATTCAGCGAGGAAAACCACGCTATCGAGGCTGCACTCCTGGGGCAGGGGATCGCGCTACTCAGCGAAGTGCTAGTCAGTCAGGAACTCACTAACGGCATGCTCATCCGGGCTCTCGATCTGCCCATCGACGGAATGACCTTCTATGCGATGTACCCCGCCGATACGTCACGCCGAGAAAGCATCGAGCGCTTGGTGGATCTGATCCGCGGCAGCCACGCTTGACAGCGGCAGCTTGCAGCCAGCCTGTCGATCCGCCATTCCAAACGCGGGCACCGCGGCAAGCGCTATAGCCAGAGCATCGCCCAGATGAATTTTCTTGCCACCGCCGCTCGCTTCAGCCGCTAACGGCCTGGCAGCGTTGTATCGATACGGGCCGGCCGCGCACCAATCCACCCAGCGGTGTCGGCTCTGCACCCTCAAATCCACCCCGCGAACCATCGACATTGCGAAGTGCCGCCAGAGCCCTCAGAGCGCATGCGCTCTGCCGACACTGGCCGAGCCGTTGCATTGCCTGCTCCGCTATAGCGGACAAGCGGAGCTGTAGTTCAATCCGTGGGAGCTGAGAAAGCGTGGCGCGGGGTCCATCATCCAAAATGGCAGTCTACGCCGCGCTCATTGGCAATGTGCTGGTGGCGCTCACCAAAGCGGCGGCTGCCGCCTGGACCGGCAGTTCGGCGATGCTCAGCGAGGCCGTCCACTCGTTCGTCGACACCGGCAACGAGATACTGCTTCTGTACGGGCTGAGGCGCTCCGCCCGCGACCCTGATCCGGAACATCCTCTAGGGCACGGCCGCGAGCTCTATTTCTGGAGCTTTATCGTCGCACTGCTGGTCTTCGCCCTCGGCGCCGGGGTGTCGCTCTACGAGGGCGTCATGCACATCCGTCGACCGGAGCCGATCACCGACCCGCTGGTGAACTACGTGGTGCTTGGATTGGCATTTTTGTTCGAAGGCGCCTCCTGGCTGGTCTCCTGGCGACAGTTCCGGGTGGCAAAGGGCCCGCTTGGTGTCTACCAAGCCTTCCGCCGGAGCAAGGATCCGCCCTCCTTCATGGTGTTGTTCGAGGACAGCGCGGCCCTGCTTGGAATTCTGATTGCCGCCGTGGGCACGTTCGCCTCCGTGCAGCTGCAAGCTCCGGTTCTAGACGGGGTAGCCTCGATCCTGATCGGCCTGGTTCTTGCCGGCGTCGCCGCGCTGTTGGCGCGAGAAAGCAAAAGCCTGCTGATCGGCGAGCGGGCCGACCGGGAACTCAGCGAGTCGATACTGCACATTGCTCGGGAAATAAGTCCGGCGTCGCAAGTGAATGGAATAATGACGATCCACCTGGCCCCGGAGCAAATCGTCGCCGCTTTGAGCGTCGATTTCGCCGATGACCTGCGCGCTTACCAGATCGAGGAACAGGTGCTGGAAATGGAACGCAGGATCCAGGCCGCCCACCCCGAGGTCGTCACCTTGTTCATCAAGCCGCAAACCGACCGTGTCTTTAAGGTACGCCGGCAGCAGCGCCTGGACGGCGAGCAGTGAGGCCAGCATGCTGCCGTGGCTGTTCCGCGCCGCGCGCTTGCAAGCGCTGCCTGCCGCCCGCACTCGAGCGGCAGGTTTCTCTGCACGAGGGTGCGGCCGATGCGCGAGATCCTGCCCGGCGTCCATCACTGGACCACGCTGCACGAAGGGATAGGTCAACGGGTCCATTCCTATTACCTCAGCGCGACCGAGCCGGCGGTACTTATCGATCCGCGGGTTCCGGCCCAGGGACTCGAGGCCTTCAGGGCTGCGCCGCCTCGCCACGCCTATTTGACCAATCGCCATCATTACCGCCACAGCGATCGCTTTGCCGCCGCCTTCGGCACCGAGATCTGGTGCCATACCGCCGGGCTGCATGAATTCAGCCGCGGCGAGAAAGTAACCGCGTTTCAGCATGGCGACGTATTGCCAAGCGGCGTGCAGGCCCTGGCGGTGGGTGTGCTCTGCCCGGAGGAAACCGCCCTCTACATCCCGCTGCACGACGGCATTCTCGCGCTGGGCGACGCCATCATCCGTGAGCACGGGGCGCTCGCCTTCGTGCCGGACCCGCTCATGGGGGACGACCCGGCCGCCGTCAGGCGTGGACTGGCAGAGGTTTTCCGCAATCACCTGGAGCGCGAGTTCGACCACCTGCTGTTCGCCCACGGCGCCCCGTGGATAGGCGGGGCCAAGGAGGGGCTGCGGCGCTTTCTCGACAGCCTGTAGAGGTGAGACAGCAGAAAAGGCGGCGAAGCTATCCGTTGTCGTGACGACCGCCTGCTTCTCAGGATCGCCCCTCCGCCTCGCGGATATAGCGCCGGTCCAGTTCCAGCGCGATCTTGCTCATCCCGATCAAAACAAAGCCAATGACCAGCAGCGCCAGCGGCCAGCCGCCGACGTTCTTGAAGTACTCGGCGGTGTAGTAGCCGAGGAAGACCAGCACGCCGACAGTGCCGTTGAGCAGCAGCGCACGGCTGCGCACCGCCAGGCTGAGGTACATGAAAAAGCAGGCCAGGCCGAGGAAGAGCACATCGAAGGCGCTGCGCTCGAGAATGTCGAAGCCGGCAGCGAGCACGAGGGCGCTGCCGATGAAATACCAGAAGCCGGTGATGGCTATATGGCGGGTCTTGGAGATGGCGTAGGTCACGGCCAGGAGAAAGCCGCCGACCACCAGGGCGCTGTATTTGCCCTGCAGCCCAAGCAGGTCGAAGCACACGGCGAACCAGCCGGCTGCATAGATCAACACGAGGAAAAGCAGCACGCTGCGCTGCTCTTTCCAGAAAGTGAGGCCGAAAGTGGCC
>DASULL010000047.1:0-4898 GCA_036278215.1 Gammaproteobacteria bacterium
CGCCAGCGCTAGAAAAGCCTTCATGTCGCTGGTGCCCAAGCCGTACAGCTTGCCGTCGCGCTCGCTGAGCCGGAACGGGTCGGACCGCCAGCGGCCTTCGTCATACGGCACGGTGTCGGTGTGCCCCGCCAGCACCAGCCCGCCTTCGCCGCGGCCCAAGGTAGCGATCAGGTTGGCCTTGCCGGGCGCGCCGGCGATGTCCTGGATCTCGGTACGGAAACCCAGCGCAGCCAGCCACTCCGCCAGCGCCTCCACCACCGGCCGGTTACCCTGGTCTTCCTCAGGATTGACGCTGCTGATCGAGGGGATTTCGATAAGGCGCGCGATCATCTCGCGCAAATTCGGCGGCGACACCATGACGGCTCCTTCGCTTGGTGAGGGGAAGAGAATTCACCACAGAAACCACAGAGACGCAGAGCAAGAAGAGTTCACCACAAAGGCACGAAGTACACAAAGGAACACAAAGCCAAAGATTTTTCTTGGTGCGGCTTTGTGACCTTTGTGCCTTTGTGGTTAGTCCAATCCTCGCTACACCGCTACCGGTGCCTTGATGTGCGGGTGAGCCTGGTAATTCAGCAGTTCGAAGTCGTCGTAGCGGAAGCCAAACAGGTCGTTTACTTCCGGGTTGAGGCGCATGGTCGGCAGCGGCAGCGGCTGGCGGCTGAGCTGCAGATCGGCCTGCTCGAGATGGTTCAGGTAGAGGTGGGCGTCGCCAAAAGTGTGGACGAAATCGCCGAGTCGGAGCCCGCAGACCTGGGCGATCATCATGGTCAGCAGCGCATAGGAAGCGATATTGAACGGCACGCCGAGGAAGATGTCGGCGCTGCGCTGATAGAGCTGGCAGGAAAGTTTGCCGTCGGCAACATAGAACTGGAACAACGCATGGCAGGGCGCCAGCGCCATGCGGTCGAGATCCGCCACGTTCCAGGCGCTTACCAACAGCCGGCGCGAGTCCGGATTATGGCGGATAGCATCGATGATCTGGCTGATCTGATCGATGTGACGGCCGTCGGCGGCAGGCCAGGAGCGCCACTGCACGCCGTAGACCGGCCCCAGCTCGCCGCTGGCATCGGCCCACTCGTCCCAGATGGAAACGCCGTGCTCGCGCAGGTAAGCGATATTGCTATCGCCGCGCAGGAACCACAGCAGTTCGTGAATGATCGACTTGAGATGCACCTTCTTGGTGGTGATCAGCGGGAAACCGGCGCTCAGATCGAACCGCATCTGATAGCCGAACACCGACAATGTGCCGGTGCCGGTGCGGTCGGACTTGCGCGTGCCGTGCTCGCGTACATGCCGCATCAGCTCAAGATACTGCTGCATGTCCGTTACGCTCCTTATGGTTACTGCCATAGGCCCAGGCCAGCAGGCCCAAGCCCCCTAAGATCATCGGCAGCGACAGCACCTGCCCCATCGTCACCCAGCCAAACGCCAGGTAGCCCAGCTGCGGGTCCGGCAAACGCACGAATTCCACCAGAAAGCGGAAGCTGCCATAACAGAACAGGAACAGGCCGGATACCGCCGCCCGCGGCCGGGGCCGGCTGGAAAACCACCAGAGAATGATGAACAGCACCACGCCTTCCAGCGCGGCCTGATACAGCTGCGAAGGATGCCGCGGCACACCGCCCAGCGGCAAATAAACCATGCCCCACGGCAGGTTGGTCGGCGCGCCCCACAGCTCGCCATTAATAAAATTGCCAATGCGGCCAGCGCCGAGCCCAATGGGGGTCAGCGGAGCGACGAAGTCGGTAAGGGTAAGGAAACGGCAGCCAACCTTGCGGGCGAACAGCCAGGTGGCCGCGATCACACCGAGCATGCCGCCGTGGAATGACATGCCGCCTTCCCAGATCTTCAGCAGGATCAGCGGATTGTCGAGGAAAGCAGGGAAGTTGTAGAACAGGACGTAGCCGATGCGCCCACCGAACACCACGCCGAGCGCGGCATAGATGAGATAGTCGTCCATCTGAGCCGCCGTCAGCGGCGCTCCCGGCCGCCGGGCGCGCACCCGCCCCAGCCACCAGGCTGCCAGAAATCCAACCGCATACATCAGGCCGTACCAACGCACGGCCAGCGGCCCAAGCTGGATCGCTACCGGATCAATGTCGGGATAGACGAGCATTCCACATCCTTTGGGTCAATCGAGCGGTTAGCCTGCCGTGAGGGCCGTCGGCGGTCAACAGCCCCGAGGGGAGCGGTTCACCACAGAGGCACAGAGAAGAGAAAAGGCATTCACCACCAAGGCACAAAGCACACAAAGAAACACGAAGTAAAGCTTCTTCCTTTGTGACCTTGGTGCCTTTGTGGTTATCCAAGGTTTTCTCTGTGCCTCTGTGGTGAATCCGCCCGCGCGTGATCGGATCGATGATTCCAGCGTGCGGTGTGGCATACAATCGGTTGCGTTATTGTTGAACACAATCATTAGCTGCGTAGCCGCACGGCTTGCCGCAGCTCAGATCCATGACACGAATTCGGAAGACGGACTCTACCGTGAAGCGACTCATTCTTGCCCTCGGCCTCTGCCTGCTTGCTGCTAGCCCCGCCTGGAGCCAGGCCACTCAGTACATAACCGACCAGCTGCAGGTTACCCTGCGCAGCGGACCGACCAACGGTCACCGCATCCTGCGGATGATGGATGCCGGCACGCCGGTACAAAGAGTGGGCGCCCCCGAGGACGGCTGGGTACAGGTAGCGACCCGCGACGGCTTGCAGGGCTGGGTGCTGGAGCGGCACCTGATGAATGCCCCCAGCGCCCGCAGCCAGCTGGAAACGCTTACCACTCGCTTGCAGCGAGCGCAGCAGGAAATCGCCGAGCTGAAGCAAAATCTGGCTGGCGGCAGTCAGCAGATCTCCACTTCGCAGGCGAAAATCAAGGAGCTTACCGCTGCCAACGAGCGCATGACCCGGCAGCTGGAAGATGCTGCTCGCGGCCTGACCCTGGCCAACGAAAACCGCGACCTGAAAAAGCAGATTGTCGATCTGCAGCGCGATATCGAAGGCCTGCAGAACGAATCGGAGCGGTTGCGTGACCGCAGCCAGCGTGACTGGTTCATCGTCGGCGCCTTGGTAGTATTCGGCGGCTTCCTGACCGGCATCATCGTCACCCGCATCCGCTGGCGCAAACAGTCCAGCTGGAGCAGCAGCCTGTAGGCGACCAAGGAAGGGGGCATGGATGCACCGCAGAGATACAGGGGACACGGAGAAGAATTTCGAGATGGGGCAGCCGCCTGTCAGGGTCGATCATAGCTGCCGCAATCGACGTTCATCGTCACCTTGGACCGGGGTTACTGGAATCCGCCTATGAGGCCGCGCTCTGTCACGAGCTTCATAGGCGAGATATCCCCTTCCAGCGCCAGCAACCACTGCCGGTAATCTACAAAGGCCCTGCCCTTGAATGCGCCTATCGGCTCGACTTGGTGGTAGCCGAGAAATTAATCGTCGAAATTAAAGCGGTCGAGCAACTCCTACCCATCCACAAGGCACAGCTGCTGACCTACCTCAAATTGTCAGGCAAGCGGCTAGGCCTGCTTATTAACTTCCAGGTTCCCGTTCTACGCGACGGCATCAAACGCCTTATCTTGGATTAAACTCTCTCCCCTCTGTGCCCTCGGTGTCTCTGTGGTGAACATTCCATGCCGCTAATTTCCCAAGTCGTCGCCATGGCCGAAAACCGCGTTATCGGCCGCGACAATGCACTGCCCTGGCACCTGCCCGCCGATCTGGCGCATTTCAAGCGGGTCACCATGGGCAAGCCCATCGTCATGGGCCGCAAGGCGTTCGAGGCTATCGGTCGGCCGCTGCCGGGCCGGCACAACATCGTCATGACCCGCAATCCGAACTACACGGCGCCCGGCTGCAGCGTCGTCCATAGTCGGGAACAGGCCATCGCCGCCGCAGGAGCGGTTGAAGAGATCGCCGTCATCGGCGGCGAGGACATCTACCGGCTGTTCCTGCCGATCACCGACCTCATCCACCTCACCGTAGTCCATGCCGAGATCGACGGCGATACTTGGTATCCGGCGCTGGACGAAACCGCATGGCGTACGGCAAGCCAAGACGAGCGTCCCGCCGACGACAAAAACCCCTACCGGATGACCTTCACCCAACTCCGGCGGGCATGAGGGCAGAAGGCTTCACCACAGAGACACAGAGAAAGAAGGTTTTACTTTGTGTTCCTTGGTGCCTTGGTGGTGCATTCTTCTTCTCTCTCTCTTCCTCTGTGCCCTCGGTGTCTCGGTGGTGAGTCGCGCCCCTTGTTGCATTTACGCAACTAGGCTTTGGCTGAGAAAGGCTCTGTAGGTGTTGATTTGCCTATAGGCGTGGTGTAGAAAGATCCGTGTGTAGGGGAAAAGCGACGAGCCCAGCCCTGCATGTTGCAGCACAGCAACAATAAAAACAGGCGGCGGTGACTGCCGACCGGCTGGTGAAGGCCGGTAGCCGAGGAGCCCCGGCT
Organism: Gammaproteobacteria bacterium; assembly: GCA_036278215.1. Taxonomy (GTDB): domain Bacteria; phylum Pseudomonadota; class Gammaproteobacteria; order Nitrococcales; family AK92; genus JAAYIK01. The sequence goes on from DASULL010000047.1 coordinate 4,451, forward strand.
CGCAAGCTAAGACTTCACGACAACACCAATGACACCTGGAGATAGGGGATAACATAATGAAGAAGTTCGCTTCCGCACTCGCGGCCGCCGCCGTGCTCGGCGCGCCTGCCATCGCCAGCGCCCAGACCGAAATCCGGCCGTACCTGACGGCGGACGTCGGCGTCGGCTACATCACCGATTACTCTGACGTTGACGCCATCCCTGGCGTTACGCCAGGAATCGAAAAGGACTACCAGTACAACGACAGTAACCTCGCCTCCTCGGTCTACGGCCTGCGCGCCTCGCACGACATGGGCAACGGTCTGAAGGCGGTCGGTAACCTGGAAGGCGACTTCAACACCGGCACCGGCGATCGCAACCCTGCCGGCATGTTCCGCCGCGCCGCCAACGTCGGCCTGGAAGGCGCCTTCGGCCGGGTCGAGCTGGGCACCAAGATGAACCCGCTGGT
>DASULL010000048.1:0-6846 GCA_036278215.1 Gammaproteobacteria bacterium
GCACCCGCCACTGATCCCGGACAAAGCGGGTCGCCCCCTGACCGCCACCACCACTGCCGATGGCAACATAGTCGGCGGCCACCCGACCGCCGCGCGCCAGTACCGGCAGCACCGCCCGGTAGTAGTTCGCCACTCCACCCGGATCGTCGAGCGACGGGCCGGTAATCATCACATTTATCATCGGCACGCTCCCTGTGTTCGCCGGCTTGCCCTGTCCAGCGTTATCCATTGACCGTCGGTGACTCCGTCACCGGCTGCAATCCCGTCCCGACCGAGCGCAATACCGCCTCGTAACCATCGATCATGCGCTCGAAAGTGAACCGTGCCAGCACTCGCTGGCGCGCCTCGCGACCCAGCTCGCGGCGATGCTCGGCATCCTCTGCCAGCCTTCGCAAGTGCGCGATCAATCCGTCTACGTCGCCCACCTGATAGAGATAGCCACTGCGCCCCGCGTCCACCATCTCAGCGGCGCCGCCAAGTTGTGAAAGCACCACCGGACGCGCCATAGCCATTGCCTCCAGAGCGGCGTTGGAAAAAGTTTCCGACTTGACCGAGGTGAGCGCGAACACATCCATGGCATATAAAGCCTGACGCACATCGCTCATCTCGCCGACGAAGCGGATGTGCTCAGCGAGCCCGGTAGTCCGCGCGAGCCGCTCAAGCGCGGCGCGCTCGGGGCCGCCCCCGACGATCAAAGCCTTTACGGCGAAACCATCGCGTCGCAGCGCCGCGCAGGCTGAAATAAAGTCCGGATAGCCTTTTTTGGCACGCAACTGTCCGACCATGCCGACCACGATGTCGCTCTGCTTCCAGCCCAGTTGTGACCGCAGCAGCCGCAGCTGCGCCGGCAGGCGATCCGGATCAAAGTGGTCGGCACGCACGCCGTTATAGATGTAACTGCAGCGGTCCGGGGCGAGACCGTATCGGCGCACCCACATCTCGCGCTGATAGCGGCATCCGAAGATGACTCCGCGGCAGGCGCGCAGCAGCGGTGCGTACAGAATCATCTTCGCCTGCTCGATCTGGCTAGGCAGATCGGTCGAATTAAGAAAAGCGGTCAAGCCAAGGGTACCGTCAGCCCGCCGCGGCGCCACCAAGCGGCCGTAAATAAGTGGATAGCGGTTTACGCAATGAATGTTCTCGACCCCTTCAGCCTGTACGTAGGCTGCCAGCCTGCGCACCACTCCCAGGTCGAAGCGCGAGCTCCGCCCAAGGCAGATCCGGGGCAAATCCGGCAGCAACTGTCCCAACAGAGTCTCAGGTGGATTGAGATAGGCAAGATGCACCGGCCAGCCGCGCCGGTGTAGTGCATTGGCCACCGCTACTATTTTCTTTTCAGAACCGCCCATCTCCAGTGAGTTGAGCAAAAACAGCTGTGTTGCCTTCCACTTCGTCCGCATCAGTTCAACCTTCCTTGGTGTTGCGCCTTATGCCCGTCCTCTAACGTCGCTATCGGGGATTGTCGCTCTGCAGCGAGCATCCCAAAGCTGGGCGTAATGATCGAGGTAGTGCCGTGCCAGTGCCTGCACCGAAAACTCGTTGATAACCCGGTTTCTGGCCTGCTCCCCCAGCCGGCGGCAGCGCTCGGGATCGGCGTTTAGCGCGAGCACCGCATCCGCCAGCGCCCTGGCATCCCCTGGCGCGACCAGCACACCTTCCCGCTCCGCGGCCAATGTGTCGGGAATGCCACCAACGCGGGTGGCGATGATAGGCAACCCCCGGGCCATGGCTTCCAGCAGCGCCAACGGCTGCCCTTCCTCGACAGACGACATCACAAACAGATCAAAGCGCGACAACCAGGCGCCGATGTCGCTCTGAAAGCCGGTGAGCAGCACCATCTGCTCCAATCCGAGCGCTTTGATCTGCTGCTGCAAATCGGCGCGCAGGGGGCCGTCGCCGACGATGCTAAGGCGAAATTCCAGCCCCTGTTTACGCATCAGATCGGCGGCTCGAATCAAGCTGGCGAAGTCTTTCTCCCACACCAACCGGCCTACGCTGCCGATATGCAACGGGCCAGTCCGGACGCGGCGTTGCAGCGGCGGCACCTCTGTGCCGTTGGAGACAATAACCAGCTTCTCAGCAGCCACGCCCGATCCGGCGAGCGACTCGAAGACATTGCGGGAGACGCAGAAACGGCGGTCCACCCGTGGCGTGATCACATTGCGCTCAAGCCAATGATGATGGCGACCCTTCCAAGGATCGGTGCCGTGATCAGTGGTCACCACGACTGGCACGCGAGCCAGACGGGCAGCCACAACCCCGTATAGGTTGGGCCAAAACATGTGTGTGTGGACAACGTCAATGCGCTGCCGACGGAGCCAACGCACGATCTGCCAGATCTGAATGGCGCCATAGCGCAGCCGCAGGCGTATGGTCAGTCTGGGAATAGCCGGAGCGAGTTCGGCGAAAAACCCAGGCTGGCCGTTGTAGCGGAGGATGATCGCGAATCTCGCCGAGGCTGGCATCGCATTAAGGACATTAACGAACTGCCGCTCCGCGCCGCCGAACTTCAGCGTGTCGATGACATGACACACGCGCAGACCGCTCTGAGCTACCGGCTCATCGTCCGAGACCGGTTCAGATACCGCTTCCATTCACTGCCACCTCCCTGTTGGCTATAGCCGACTCACCCCGTGATCAGTTCAAACCGGTGCCAAAATCCGTTCGGCACCCACTTCAAAAGCCCCCTCATGGAATCCATGAGGGGGCGCTCTGCAGAGGACTGCCGTTTTACCGTTGCAGTCCGCTCGCTAGCCGATAACTCACTAGTCTCTTATGACGTCCACCCGAAGATTTTTCGGCGCCTCCGGCGGCATCGGCACCGAAGCTCCACCTTCGACCTCACGGGCAAAAGCGTGCAGCCACTCCTCCAGATTAGTGTAGCCGTTGCCGTTATCGTCACCGTTGGGCGACTGCGGCAGCGTCAGCCTCCGGGTGTTATTAGCCAGTTTCGGCCAGCCGCCGACTTGATTCGGGCTATCGATTATCCGCCCGGTCCTGTTCTTCAGCTGCTGTATGATGCGTGCATCCACTACATCACGGTCGGCCGGCCGCGCGCCCGCGTTGGCCTGAACGTATTGCATCACTTGGCTTGCAGGCATGGCGGTGTAGTTGCTCGGCCAGATCGGCGCGCTAGTCACCTTAGGATCGAACGAGGCGCCGTTGTTGACGATCGACCAACCATCTCTGGCGACGCTGCCACCGGCCTGGTTGTCGTTAACGAAAATTTGCACGCCGGAACTCAAATTGCTGCGAATACTGATCGGCGTTCTTCTGGACGTCGAAGGCCCATACTCGAACACGTTGCCGACGATGGCGTACTTACTCGAGCGCGAGCCCTCACCGATGTCGACGGCTTTGTTGGCGTAGTCGTACACTACGTTATTGGCAAATACGAGCCCGTTGGACTTGGAGCGCGGATTGCGCTCCGCGTTATGAGCCAGCAGGTTGCCTGACATAAAGATGTTGTTGGTGTCGGGGCCGATGATTGGTCCCTTGCCGATGTTGCCCGTGGTGTAGGCGAACTGGTGCTCATCCAGCGCCTCTGAAAAGATCGAATTGCGCACAGTAATGTTTTGGGAGCCGGTCCAGATGGCCATTAGCTCATCTAGCGCCCAACTCATGGACACATGGTCCAGTACGATATTGTAGGAACCACCACTACCGGCAATATCAACTGCATCACGGTTAATCGGAGCAGAACCGTCTACCGAATCACCCACCCGGATGGCTATGTGCTGCACCAGGACGTCGTGCGTGGAGTAAATCCTGAGGGTGCCGCCCTGCAGAGTGATGCCGGGGGATGGCGCGGTCTGCCCGGCGATGGTGATATAGGGGTTACTGATCCTCAGATCCTTGCCAAGTTTAATGACGCCCGAGACTTCGAACACGCAGACTCGAGGGCCGGAGGCCTCAATACATGAACGCAGCGAGCCGGTTCCAGCATCGCTCAGGGTAGTCACCTTGAAGACTTTCCCCCCTCTGCCCGCCGGGGTGGTAATACCGAAACCCGCCGCACCCGGAATGACCGGAAGCGGTGCTGCCTGAACTGTGGCCCCTAACCCCAAGGCTAGCAAGCCGAGCCACATTACTTTCTTAGTAGTCATCTGATACCTCATCGTGGCGTAACTAGAGAGCCATTTGTCGCCTCCTTGCTCTGCTCACTAGGTGAAACCGCCGGCCACACCAAAGCGGCACTTGCAGTTCGGGTCCAGAAACTAGCAACTGCACCCTTTACGCTCCGAGAGAGGAATCACACATGGTCCGTGCGCCGGCTGCAAAAAACCGTACTGTCGCCAGCCAGCCACACAGTTCGAGTCACCCAGCCAGGATGCTCGCGGATAAGTCCGGCCGCCAGCAGTCAACCTTTTGCTGTTGCTCCAGCCACGCCTGGAACATCAAGACGTTCCACAAACGCTGGGCGTGATCGTGCCGGCCGGTAAGATGCTCGTGCCAGTGCGCCTGCACCCGCTCTGACCTGAAAAAGCCCTCTTCCCTGAGTCGCCGCGGGTCCAGCAGCGCCTCTGCCCAATCCCGCAGCGGCCCCCGCAGCCATTGCCGTAAAGGCACGCTGAAACCCTGCTTGGGCCGATCGAACAGCGGCTCTGGGAAGTACCGATATAGCACCTGACGTAAGGGCCATTTCCCTTTTCCGTCCAACACCTTCCAGGCCGTTGGCAAACGCCAGGCGAACTCCACCACACGGTGGTCCAACAGCGGCACCCGCGCCTCCAGGGCCACCGACATAGTGGCGCGGTCCACTTTGGTGAGAATGTCATCCGGCAGATAGCGGCATTGATCGTGGAGCATCATCAGCTCGGCGGGGTCGACAAAATCACCTCCGCTCCCCACCCGCCACGGGCGCAGCTGCGCCGTTTCTGCGCCGACCAGAATGCTTCCTGGAAAACGCCAGTGGCTAATACGCCAGTGATACAAATCGTGCGCCTCGCGGCTGCCAAGCATCCCGGCCAAGAGGCCCCGGCGCCGCGCACTGCCGATTTCGCTTTCGGACGCCAGCACGCGGGCCAGCGGCCTGCGCACGGCGTATGGCAAGCAGCGGACGCGGCTCCATAAACGCTGCGCATCGAAGTAGCGGCGATAGCCGAAAAACAACTCGTCGCCGCCGTCGCCCGACAGACTCACGGCCACATTCGTTCTGGCCAGCTCCGATAGCAGAATGGTGGGAATGGCCGACGGATCGGCGAAGGGTTCGTCATAAATGGTCGGCAAACGGGGGACCACCGACATCGCCTCTGCCGACGTGACGTATAGCTCATGGTGATCGGTGCCCAAGCGCTGCGCCACCGCCCGAGCATGCACCGCCTCGTCATAGCCCGCTTCTTGAAAACCGATGGAGAAGGTTTTCACCGGCTGTAAGCTCTGCTCCTGCATCAAGGCCACCACGGTGGAAGAATCGATGCCGCCGGAGAGAAACGCACCAATCGGCACATCGGCAACCATTCGCATTCCCACCGCCTCGCGCAGCAGGGCGTGCAACTGCTCCACCGCGTCCCCGGGCCGGCCGCTGAGCGGGTTTTCACGGCCAGCTTCTGCAGCGGCTGCCACCGACCAGTAGCGTGTCGGCTGCGGTTTTTCGATCTGCTTCGTGCTCAGACTGATCCAGTGGCCGGGCTCCACCTTGTAGATCCCGCGGTAAATAGTGGTCTCTCCAGGCACATAGCCGTAACGCAGCAGCAGTGCCAAGGCATCGCGGTTCACCTCGGGCTGCTCACCGATGCCAGCGCAGATCGCCTTGAGCTCGGAGCCGAACAGCCAACTGCCGTGGAGGCGGCCATAGTAGAGCGGTTTGATACCGAGGCGATCGCGCACCAAGTGCAGCTGCTGTTGGTGCCGGTCCCACAGCGCAAAGGCGAACATACCCACCAGCCGCTCCAGCGTGGCCGCCAGCCCCCAGGCGGCCACCGCCTCGAGAACAACCTCCGTATCGGAGTGCCCGCGAAACACCGTGCCGGCCTGCTCCAGCTCTACTCGTAACTGCGGGAAGTTGTACACCTCGCCGTTATAGGCAATGACGTAGCGGTGGTCCGCCGAGCACATCGGCTGCTGCCCCTCGGCGCTCAGATCAAGGATGGCCAGGCGCCGGTGACCGAGCCCGATACCCGCCTCCCGGTCATACCAAACATCGCTGCTGTCGGGGCCCCGGTGACTCAAAGTCCGGGTCATCCGCTCAACCACGCCCGGCGCCGCGCCACGGCTCGCCAGAATTCCGGTGATACCGCACATACCGTTTTCCCTGCCTGCTAGGTCGAACGCAAAGCAATGGCGTCCAACTCCTGCTGTAAGCCTTCGCACAAAGCCTCGACACGGGCATCCAGGGCAGCGCGCCCATGGCGCCCCAGCGAATGGTCGTGCACACCTTCCACGGCTCTGCGGGAGTGATCCAGGCCGATGAAACCAAACAATTCGGCGAAACGGATCATCGGCTCGGCGACCAGGTGCTCGTAGCGAAACAGGCGCACATTGGGCAGCAGCACGATGTTCTGCTCTACTGCGATACGGTTGCGCGCCCACCACACTAGGCAGCTGAGATCGAAATCCGACAGTTGCTCGTCGGCGAAATCGCGGAGAATCTCACCGGTCTGCGGCGATATGCCTTCCTGAAACCAGCCACCGCCCGGCTCCCCGCGAATCACCAAGCGGATGGCTTGATTAGCATGGGGAAATTTGCGTAGCGCCGAATTGGCGACATCGGCGTAGCCTCGATAGATCCACATGAAGCGCGCATTGGGAAAGCGCTGTGCCAGCTCCGAGATCAAATGACTGTCGGAGATGATCTTGAAGCAGGCGACGCGCGCCTTACTCGCTTCCACTATTGCCGACACTTGA
>DASULL010000049.1:0-2638 GCA_036278215.1 Gammaproteobacteria bacterium
CGGTCTACAGCGGCACAGAGAGCGTCGCTATTTCTGGAAGAGGCGAGACACGGATCGGCTGGACCGTCTCTGGCGTCGCGAACGTGCCTTCGACGGTAACCGCTCTTCGGTGCTGGCTGCCTGAGCCATCGAGCCCCGTTCTCCAATTGCGGTCGAGTCGATGCCCGAACTCACCCAGTTCTTCGCCGTCGCTCAGCGGGCTCTTTCTGGGTGCGCCTTCTTCTGGCCTGGAATGGTCAGCATGATGACCACGATCGCCAGCACCACCATCAACAGGTTGAACCCCAGCGCGATCATCGCCGCGAAACGAATCGACAGGTCGTTCTGGGTGCCGTAGAAGGTGATCACGCCGGCCGCCCAGCGGCCGGCGTCGGTGTTGCTGAGCGCCGTGAAGATCGCCGCCGAGATCGCCACCCCGAACGCGGCCCCGAGCGACGAGGCCATCTTGTAGATGCCCGATCCGGCGCCGGCCTGGTTCTCCGGCAGGCTGGACAGCGCGGCGTCCGTCGATGGCGTGGCGTAGAAGGCCAGGCCCACGCCGAACAGGCTGTAGGCGATGATCGCCAGGATCCGGTAGTCCTCCAGCAGCAGGTTAGCCGGCATCAGAAAGATGATCGAGAGACCGGTGATGTAACAGCCCCAGAGCATCGGCTTGCGCGCACCGAAACGCTGCAGCAGCTTCTCGCCCACCCGGATGAAGGCGATGATCGTGATCGCGTAGCCGAGCGTGAGCATGCCGGCTTGCTGCGCGGTCATCTCGCCGCCGAATTGCAGCAGCTGCAGCGACACGATCAGGATGCCGGCCACGGCGTTGAGCAGGAAGTTGGAAATCGTGGCGCCGGTGTAGGTCGAGCTGGAGAACAGCGAGAAGTCGACGAAGGGGCTCGAACTCGCCGCCTCGATGCGCAGGAACAGGAAACCGGCAATCAGCGTGACCACGATCAGCGCGATCGTCGGCAGGCTGGTCCAGCCAAGCTGGGTGCCCTGGGTGACGACGATCTGCAAGGCGAGCATCGCGATCAGGAAGGTGATCACGCCGGTGGTATCGAAGTGGTAGTTGTCGCTGCTCGCCGCGCGACTCTCGGGCGTGCCCCGCATCAACAGCAGGCCGAGCACCGACACCGCCGCGCAACCGAAGAAGATCCAGCGCCAGCCGACGGTCTGGGCCATCACCCCGCCGAACAGCGCACTCAAGCCCGAGCCGCCCCAGGAGCCGATCGACCACAGGCTGATCGCCCGCTGGCGCGCGGCGCCCTGCCAGTACGCTTTCACCAGCGCCAGGCTCGCCGACATGATGCAGGCAGCGGACAGGCCTTGCAGCGCGCGCCCGGTCATCAGAAACGGCGCGGCCAAACCGCCGGAGGGAGCGATTCCGACCAGCAGCGCGCCGACAATACTGAGATAGAACCCGATCCGGACGATAAGCACCCGGCCAAAGCGGTCGGCGAGGCCGCCGAATACCACGATGAAGATCCCCGAGAAGAGCGCGGTGATCGCCACCGCGATATCCATCGTGCTGGCGCTGAGGCCGAGATCGCGGCGCATGTCCGGCGCGATGTTCAGCGTGGTCTGGGCGAACAGCCAGAACGCGATGACGCCGAGGATGATGCCAAGGAGCAGTCGATCGTTGCCCTGGAACGTTGCCGGTTGATTGTCGGTTGGCATCCTGCTGCTCTCCACCGGGCGTTCCCGGTCTCATGGCGCGCTCCAGCCGGCGCGCCAGCGGTCATAAATCACCATCGTCTCTGCCCTACTCCGCCGCCGACCACGCCTGTGCGGCAACGGCCAACGTCTCCAAGCCGACCCCAAGGTCGGAGGCACCATGGGTGCGAGCTTCGGACTGTGGGTGATCGGAAGGTCGTAGTGGCCGCTCTCTTCCTTGGCTTGGGCGTGCGTGCCGGAGTCGCTGGCGGCGGTTTGGCGTGCCGAACCCGATCGGCTGGTAGGTGCCGGCGAACTGTGGCTGCGACCCGCTCCTCGGTCGTTGGCGCATCATCGGCATCGAGCAGATAGTGATCCAGCATTGTGATCGCGGGCACCCGCGGTGTGCCTGATGCCGCCGCCTCAGTGGGCACGGTCCGGTCGGTTGCAGAGAGAACGCGTTTCGCTCGGCCTTCGTACCCGAGTCGCCCTCGGTGAGGCTTTCGCCTGGACCGCACGGGCTATCGGAGGAAACAGCGAAAACATTGCCGCACACTGAAACGAGCAGGCTCATCTGGTAGTCCCCTGCGCCTGGAAGATGCCAACTACGATGGGTGGCCATGAAGCGCAGTCAACAACAAGGAAGCGCGCCGACCACCATTGCGGCCGTCGAGGCCATATTCAATAGCTAGCCGGTACTACCACGGCTGCGCTGGCCAAGGCGGCGACCGCTACAAAGACCGCCACCCGTAGGCCGCTGGAGCATTCCCTGTCGCAGCCGGTGCAGACCGACCGAAGCGGTGTGGCCATGAGGCAGCCCAGCACCCTCCGGTCCGGCTAAAGTGGCTGGCCTCAGCCACCGAGCGTGCTGAGCAAAAATGCCAGCAGAAACCCGCTCACGGTGATCAGCCCAGTAAACGCGTGCGTTTCGGCGGTGGCTTCCGGGATCATGGTATCGGTAAGCATGGCGAGTATGGCGCCGGCCGCCAGGGTGGTG
>DASULL010000050.1:0-11570 GCA_036278215.1 Gammaproteobacteria bacterium
CAAACCTGGCGGACCCCGGCGTCCAATCCCACCTGGGGCAAAAACAGCGAGCGTGCCTGCGCCAGCTGTTCCCGATCGGCCCTTAGCGCCGCCGCCGCCGCAGCCAGCTGGGGATCGCCCGCCAGCGCCTGCTGATAGCTCAGCAGCAGGTCCTGGGCGGCGTCAGCCGAGCCGACCAGGGCCGCCAGTAACAGGGCGCCGATCCGGCCCATGCGCTTCCTCGTCATCCGCTCAGTCCTCATGGGCATACTCAGTGTGAACCAGGTCGCTACGGCGGCGCAGCCACTCCAAGCCGCCCTCCATCAACGAATAGACCGACGGCACCACCACCAAAGTCAGCGCTGTGGAGGTGATCATGCCGCCGATCACGGCGACCGATAACGGCCCGTTGGTATCGGCTCCGGCACCAAGCCCAAGCGCGGCCGGCAGCAGCGCCAGTATCACCGTCAGCGAAGTCATCAGCACCGGCCGCAGCCGGATCGGGCAGGCCTCCAGCAAGGCCTCGTCGATGCTGCGACCGCGCGCCCGCTCCTGATTGGTCAGGTCGACCAGCAGAATGGAGTTCTTCGCCACCAGCCCGAGCAGGAGCACCAGACCGATCATGGAATAGATGTTCAGGGTGTGGGCGGTTAGCCACAGCGCCGCCACACCGCCGATCATGGCCAGCGGCTGCGCCACCATGATGATGATCGGCTGCAGGAAGCTGTTGAACTGGCTGGCCAGCACCATGTACATCAGCACTATCGCCAGAGTAAAGGCAAACAGCATGTAGCCGACCGTCTTGCCGAACTCACTCGCCTCGCCAGTGAACTGCACCCGATAGCCCAGCGGCAGAACCTCGGCGGCGACATCCCGCACCAAGTTGACCGCCTCGCCCAGCGGCACCTCCGGCGTACCATAGAAGTTGGCGGCGTACTGCAGGTTGTAGCGCGTGATGACGGCGGGGCCGAGGGCCTCCTTGAAGTGCACTACCGAATCCAGTCGGATCAGCTCGCCGGAAGCGCTGCGCAGGTAGATTTTTTGCAGATCGTCGGCATTGCGGAAGGCGTCGTCCTTGCCCTTCAACCGAATGTCGTAGCGTTCGCCGTCGCCAGGCAGATCGCTGTACTTGGCGACGTCGATACCGCCGGCCAGCACGTTGACCGCCAGTGCCAGTTGCCGCGGCGACACTCCCAGCGCCGCGGCGCGCAGCCGATCGACCTGCATCTCCAACTGCGGCAGATCGAGCTGCAGGTCGAGGTCGAGCCGGCCCATGCCGGGAATATCGACCAGCCGCGCCTGCAGCTGATTCGCCAAGCCGGCCACCTGCTCCAGGTCCGGACCGGTAACCACGAACTGCAGTGGCTCGCCGCGGGCGCCGCCAACGATCGGCACGGCGGTGGGGAAAGCGCGGACTCCGGGGATCTGCGCCAGGGTACCGCCGAGCTTGGCGACCAGTTCCTGTTGTGTCACCTCCCGCTCTTCCCGCGGCCGCATGCGAACGAAGGCGCTTGCGCTGTTCGCCTGACCGGCACCGAGTCCCACCGCGGTAAAATAGGTGGCGATGGCCGGCTCATCGGCCAGAACCTGCTCGATCTGGCGCAGCCGCTCCTCGGTATAGCTCACGCTGGAGCCCAGCGGGGTGCGGGCGATAATCAGAAAGATACCTTCGTCTTCTTCCGGCACGAAACCTTTGCCCACCTGAGCGAAGAAGTAGCCACTGGAAAGCACCACCAGGACGGAGATGCCGACCACGCTCCAGCGGAACCGCAACGCCAGCCGGACCAGCCGGGTATAGCCCCGCTCCATGCTCTGGAAACCGGACTCCAGCCAGTTGTAGATCCGGCCGTGACCCTTGTTCACCACCAGGAAATTGGCGCACAGCATGGGGGTGAGCGTCATCGACACCAGCCACGACACCAGCACGCCGAAAGTGACCACCACCGCGAACGATTCGAAGAATCGGCCGATGATGCCGCCCATGAAGATCACTGGGGCAAAGATGGATACCAGCGTCAGGGTTGCGGCCAGCACGGCGAACACCACCTGATTGGTGCCGTTGACAGCGGCACTGACCGGATCCGGATCGATGTGCTCGCGGTGCCGGAAGATGTTTTCCAGCACCACGATAGCGTCGTCGACCACCACGCCGATCAACAGCAGCAATGCCAGCAGGGTCATGGTGTTGATGGTGTAGCCGAACATCAGCATGACGGCGATGGCGCCGAACAATGACACGGGTATGGCGGTGGCGATGATCAGCGTCGAACGGAAACTCTTCAGGAACAGCCAGACCACCAGCGCCGCCAGAACGGTGCCGAGGATCAGGTGCTCCTTCAGCGCATCCACCATCTCGATGATGAAAGTCGAGGTATCGGAAGCAATCTGGATGTCCATCCCCGGCGGCAGCTGCGGCCGGATTTCTTCGTTCAGCCGGCGGGTGACCTCTTCGATGATCGCCACTGTGTTGGTGTTGGCGATCTTGACGATGCCAAGACCAACGGTCGGCTGACCGTTGAAGCGCGCCACCGCCCGGAAATCTCCCAGCGAGTCATGGACGTCAGCCACATCATTGAGCTGGATAGAGGCGCCGTCGCGGTATCCCACGACCATTTGCGCCAGATCGTCGACCCTGTGGAACTCGAGATCGAGCTTCAACAGCGCCTCGCGCTCCCTGCTGACCAGGAAACCGCCGGGCAGTTGGACATGCTCGCGCGCGAACGCGGCCATCAGGTCGTCAGCGGTAACGCCAAAGGCGGCCATGCGGTCGGGATCCAGCTCCACCCGGATGGTCCGGTCGCGCTTTCCGCCCAACCGCACCTCACCCACCCCAGGGATGGTCTCCAGCTGCTTCTTGATGACATTGCGGGCGTACTGGTTGAGCTGCTGCAGCGTCCGGTCGCCCTGCAGCGACAGCCACATAATGGGGCTGGCATTGGTCTCGACTTTGGCAACGATGGGCGGATCGGCGTCCTGCGGCAGCTGTCGCAGGATCTGGTTGATCTTCGCCTGCACCTCGTTGAAGGCCACGTCGACGTTCTTGTCGAGCCCGAAGGTAATCGCCACCACCGAGGTTCCGGGCGAGGAGCTGGACTGGATGCTGTCGATTCCGGGGACGCTGTTGACCGCGGTCTCGATGATGCTGGTCATGGAAGCATCGACGATCTCCGGATTGGCGCCAGGCAGCGTGGTGGTCACCGCAATCACTGGAAACTCGATGTAAGGGAAGCGATCGACCCCCAGCCGCTGGTAAGCAATGATGCCGAACAGAATGAGCACGGCGTTGACCATGAAAGCCAACACCGGCTGCTTGATGGACAGACCGGGCAGCGACATTTAGCGGCTCTCCTGCTGACCCGGCGCGGTCTGCACACTTACCCTGGCGCCATTGGTGAGAAATGCCGCCCCGTCCGCCGCGACGGTGGCGCCAGCCGGCAGTCCCTGGCGCACCTCGATCCAGCCATCCCGGCGGATGCCCGTCTCCACCTTCTGCTCTTGCGCCGTGTTGTCGACGACCAGATACACCACTTGCCCGGCGGGCCGCTCGACCACGCTGGTTTCCGGCACGACGACACTCTGCCGGCTAGCCAGCACGACGGCACCGCGGACACTGGCACCGGACCGCCAGCCGCCTGGGTTCGGCAGCTCGACGATCGCTTCCAGCGCCCGGCTGCCGGCCGCCAGCGCCGGCCGGATCTGCTGTATGCTTCCATTCACCTGCTGCTCCGGTACCAGCGCCGCCGACAGATGCACCAGCAGGCCCGGCTGCAGCCGGGCTGCGACCGTCTCCGGAAACGGCAGCCGCACCCGGATCAACTCCTGACTGACCAGCCGGAACATCGGCGCCCCCCGGCCGACGAAATCGCCGGCATGGACTATTCGCTGATCGACAATACCGTTTACCGGAGCACGCAACTCCGACTGGGCAACGTCGCGCCGCGCCTGCTTCAGCTGCGCCTGCGCCGCATTCAGCTGCGCCCGCAGAGCCGCCAACTGCGACTCCGCCTCTTCCAGCGCTACCGCGCTGACGAAGTTTTCTTTGACCAGCTGCCGGTAACGGGCAACCTGCCGTTCCTGCTGGCTGATCAAGACCTCCAGCCGCCGCGCCTCGGCTGTGGCACCCGTCTCGGCAAACTGATAGGACTGCGGATCGATCACCGCCAACAGATCGCCCTTGCGGACCACGGCGCCGACATCGGTCAGCACGCGCGTTACCTGCCCGGCGATCTCCGCGTTCAGGGTCGGCGCGCCTTCCGATTCGATGACACCGACGCTGCGCTCAACCACTTCCACCTGGCGCTGCTCGGCTACGGCAACGGTAATGCGGGTGGAACGTTCAGCTGGTGCGACCTGCTGCTCCTGCTTCTTGCCGCAACCAGCGAGCAGCAACGGAACACACAACACCGAAGCCAGCAACCTGAAGTACATGAGAGCTTCCTTATTGATCGAGTTTTTTCTGATCCGACGAGCTCGGCGATCGCGCGATACCGTCGATCAACTGCCTCACCATCGTCCGGCTAAAAGCCCCAGCATCGGGAACAGGCTGCCCAGCCCGCACCAGCACGTTGCGCAACAGAAAAAAACTGAGGTGTCCGCCAATCAGGGTCAGCGCCAGCACCCTCGTATCGACCTGCGCCGCCAGCTTCCCCTCCCTCTGTAAGGCAGCAAAGGCGGCCATCAGCAGATCATGGCTCTGCTCCACGATGTTCTCCGCCATGACGTGTTCAGCGCTGCCTCCCACATCGAGCAGGTGGCGCACGAACAGGGCCGCCGCATTCTGATGCTCGAGCATGCTCTGCAAGTGTTGCTGACTGAAGTCATCAAGCAACTCCGGCAGCTCGCCGGAATCGTCAGCCAAGCGCAGCAGCAATGCGTTGAAACGGGCGGAACCGCTGCGCAGTACCGCCTCGTACAGGACCAGTTTGCTGCTGTAATGATGGAAGACGTTGGCCTTGCTGACGCCGGCCGCCATGGCGATATCGCGCGTCGACACCCCATTGAAACCGCGCTCGCCGAACAGCCGCTCAGCAACAGCCAGGATGCGTTGTGCCGTATCGGTTTTATTTGAATCGGCAGGGGCTATTCGCATGATTATAAAGACGGCAACGAAAAACCGACCGATCGGTCAGCGAAGCCAGATACTACTGAAGTCGAACAGGGCTTGGGAAGTCTTGGAAGAGCGTGGCCGAGCATCCCCCACTGCCCAGCAAATCGACCGGCGCGCCAGGCTGGTCAGCTCGCTTTCAGCGCTGCCGGCGAAGCGAAGGCGATCATGGTGTCGCCGGGCTCCGGCTTGAGAACCTTGTCGCCGTAGCGCAGAACCAGCGCCCGGCTGGCGCGCACCAGCATAAACGGCATGGCATCTTTGTTTACCCGCGAGAAATAATCGTCGGCCGAAAATTCTTCGGTGATCGGCGTCTTCTGAAAGCGCCAGCCCTGGTAGTAGCGCTGGAGCAGGACGTCGTAGCGCGCCTCCCTGCCGACCAGCTCCCGACCACCGAGGGTGTGGGCGAGCTGTTTACTGTCCTCGTCCTGGGCGCGCTGCAGCTGAAACACATGATCGCGCCCGAACAGCGAGACGAAGTTGGAGCACACCAGCGTGTTATAGGCATCGTTATCGGTGGCGGCGAGCAGATAGCCGATATCGCTCAGTTCCAGCCGCGCTTCCGTGGCCTCGGACAAGATCTCACCGTAGAAAAAGTCGATGCCCTCCAACCGGGCACCACGCAGACGATGCCACGATGAATCCACCATGAGCACCTGTATCCCCAGCTCGCGCAGGGTTTTCGCCAGCTCCAGGCTCCAGGGCGTGGCACCGACGATCAGCAACCCGCGCCGCTCGGCCGCTGCCAACCCCAGCCGCCGCGCCAGCCAGCCCAGGGAAAAGCCATGCAGCACCACGGTGGCGATGATCAGCGCAAACACCAGCGGCACCAACATCTCGCCGTCGGCATAACCGGCGGCAACCAGCCCCGGCCCGAACACGCCTGCCACCGCCGCGGCAACGATTCCGCGCGGCGCAATCCAGCCGACCAGCAGCCGCTCCTGCCAGGTCATGTCGCTGCCTATGGTCGACAGGCCAATGGCGAGCGGCCGCACCAGGAAGAGCACCGCCAGTATCAACGCCAGCGCGCGCCAGCTAAGGTGGGTCAAGGTCTCGGCCTTGAGGTCGGCGGTAATGAGAATGAAGACGACCGAAACCAGCAGAATGGTCAGGTATTCCTTGAAGCGGCGCAGCTCGTCGATGTCGGACAGGCGCACATTCGCCAGCACCACTCCCATCACCGTAGTCGCCAACAGCCCGGCCTCCGGCTGCACAGCGTTGGCGGCGACATAAACGATGAAGACCAGGACCAGCAGGACCGGCGGTTTCAAGTACTCTGGCACCCAGCCACGGCCGAGAAACCGGGCCAGCAGCAGGGCCGCGCCCGCTCCCAGCGCGGCGGCGACCACCGCCCCCAGCGCCAGGTTCGTCAGCAGCTGCAGCGTGCCGCCCTGCCCGGCAAAGGCGAAATACTGAAACACCAGCACCGCCAACAGCGCTCCCAGCGGATCATTGATGATGCCTTCCCACTTGAGATAGGAAGCCGGCCGACGGCGCAACCCGGCTTGGCGCAGCAATGGCAGGATGACGGTAGGACCGGTGACCACGATGATTGCGCCAAAAACCAGCGCCACCGCCCATTCCAGCCCACCGATGTAGCGGGCGGCGAACGTCCCCAGCAGCCAGCTCAGCGGCAGCGCCGGGAACAGCAGCCGGCGGACACCATGCTTGGCCTCTCTGAGCTCGTGCCAGCGCAGGGTCAGGCCGCCTTCGAACAGGATCACGGCGACGCACAGCCGGATCACCGGCTCCACCACGGCACCAAGATCGCGCGACGGCACCACCAAGCCGGTTACCGGCCCGGCCAGCACCCCGAACAGACAGAGCAGCACGATCGCCGGCCATTGCAGTCGCCACGCCAGCCACTGCGCGCCGATGCCGAGCACGGCGATCAGCACGATCACTTGACCAATATTGGACTCATCCATGAGTAGCGCTGGAGATGCTGCAGCAGGGTCAGTACATGGGCTTGTTCTCGATCAGCCGCAACCAGCCCTTGACGATGCGATAGATGTACCAGACGGTAACCGCCAACAAAATCAGCTTGCCGATCAGGATGAGCAGGGTGATCACACCGACGGCGCCCCACAGCAGACTCCACCAGAAGGTACGGATCTGCCAGCGAAAGTGGGAGTCGTAGAAGGTGCCGGCCGCGTCTTCGCGCTTGACGTAGTTGATTACCACTCCGACCAGCGGCGTCACCAGGGTCAAAAAGGCCAACGCCTGCAACCCGTAGACCGCATGGGTGAGCATACGCAGGCTGCGCTCTTCCGCTTCCGACGGCAGCAGTTGCGGCTCCGGCTTCATGTGCTGACTCCACCTGAACAGATCAAAAGCGCAACGATACCCGATCACGCCAGCACGACGCGATTGCGGCCCTCCGCCTTGGCACGATACAACGCCTCATCGGCGCTGCGGATGAAGCTCCCGACCGAGGTGCCCTGGCGATACGCGGCAGCACCGATACTGATCGAGAGTTGCGCCTTCTGCTCGTCGATCTGGAAAGTCTCCGCAGCGAAGCGCTCGCGCAAGCGCTCGGCCAGCTCCCACAAGGCACGCTGGCCGCAGCGCGGCAGGATCACGGTGAACTCTTCGCCGCCATAGCGGAAAGCGTGGTCCACCTTACGTAGCTCCTGGCGCAGGATCTCCCCCAGCCGCGCCAGCACCCGCTCGCCCTCGGCCCGGCCATGGGCTTCGTTGAAGCGCCGGAACTGGTCGATATCGAGCAGCAACAGGCCTAGCTCGTCGCGATAGCGGCGCGCCCGCTCGACCTCCACCTCCAGCCGGAAATGAAATTGCCGCCCGCTCAGCAAGCCGGTGGCGGGATCGCGGCCACGCTGCTGTTGCAGCTGCTGCTGCATGGCGTGAATCAGCGCCTCAGCCTTGCCAAAGGCTCCCTCTACCGCGGCGAGCTGCTCGCGCACCGCCGCCAGCTCCGCTGTCAGTTCCTGCCGTTCCATGGCGGCCTGCAGCGCCAGCGCCGCCGTCCGAGCCATGGCCGTCAGGGTCTGCGACACGCTGGACGTGAGGCGATACATCCTAGGCAGCAGCGCCGACACTTGGCCGATGCGCTCGCCGGCAACGGTCAGCGGCAGCAGCAGCAGCGCCTGCCCGCCCACTGCCTGTAACTGCTCACGAGCCTGCGCCTCCAGAACCACTGCCTCCAGACTCAGGCAGACCGGCGCGTCAGCCACCGGACCTGCCTCGGCAAGCCACTCGGCCAGCGTCGGATCGAGCTGGCCGGCAGCGAGCAAGCGATGCTGTGGCTGCCCTGCCTCCCCAACGCAGACGACCAAGCCAACGACACCGCTCAACAGCTTCTCGACGCTACGTACCAATCGCTGCGCCAGCGCCGCAGGGCTGCGCATAGCGGCAACGGCGCGGGCAACCGCCAGCACAGCCGCCGTACCTTGCTGTTGCAGGGGCAGCTCCGGCAGTAACGGCAACAACGCAGGCGCTCGCGATGTCTGATCGTGGACTGCCATGGCAGAGTTATCTCCTTCGGATGGGAGCAACCGGCGACAGAAACGGCAGAGAGGCGACAGCCGTTCGGCAAGGCCGATACGGCCGGAGCAGCGGCCGCATCGGCCGCAACATTCCAGGAATATGGCGGTGGCGGCGGGCGATTCCTACGTGCGGCGGTGCACGTCGACCACATTGCGGACCGCGGCGATCCGGTCCATGGCGCGAGTCAGCTGCCCGACATCGTCGATCTCGATGGTGATGGTCATGCGGGCCCGGTGATCGGCCCGGTCGGTGCGGGTGCTAACGCCAATGACGTTGATCTTTTCATTCGACAGCACGGCCGAGATATCGCGTAGCAGCCCCTGCCGATCCAGCGCCTCGATCTGGATATCGACCGGGTAGCGAGTGTCGCTGTCGCGATTCCAGCTCACCTCGATGAGCCGCTCGCCCTCTTCTTCGCTGAGCCGGTGCAGGTTGGCGCAGTCGCTGCGATGGATGCTGACGCCCTGCCCCCGGGTGATGAAGCCGGTGATCCGATCGCCCGGCGCCGGCCGGCAGCATTGCGCCAGCTTGGTCAGCAGATCGCCGACGCCATAGATGCTGACGTCGCCCTTGCCGTCGCTGCGCGCTCTGCCGGGGGCGGCATGCAGAATCTCCTCAGCCGTCTCCTCCTTCGGCGGCAGCAGTTGATCGGCCACCAGCGCCGCGATCTGCGCGCTGGTCATATCGTTGCGGCCGATGGCGACGAGGAGCTCGTCCAGCTTGCCGAAGCGGCTCTTCTGCGCCAGCCGCTCCAAGTTGGCGTCCTCCACCCCCAGCCGATGCAACTGGCGCTCCAGGATGGCCCGGCCGGCGGCGATATTTTTTTCCAGATCCTGCTGGCGGAACCAAGCCTTTGCCTTGGAGCGGGCGCGGGAGGTACGCAAATAGCCCAGGGTCGGGTTGAGCCAGTCGCGGCTGGGCCCGCCCTCCTTGCTCGTCAGAATCTCCACCTGCTCGCCGTTGCGCAGCTCGTAAGTCAGCTGCACCATGCGGCCGTCGACCTTGGCGCCACGGCAGCGGTGACCGATGTCAGAGTGGATGTAGTAAGCGAAATCGAGCGGCGTAGCGCCCTTGGGCAGGTCGATGATGTCGCCGCGCGGGCTGACCACATAGACCCTGTCCTCGAAAATCTCGGCCTTGAAGCGGTCGACGAAATCCTCGGCGGCGGCCTCTTCCTGGCCCCACTCCAGCACCTGCCGCAACCAGGCGATCTTCTGCTCGAAGCCCTGTTGCTGGACACCACCTTCCTTGTAGCGCCAATGGGCGGCGATACCCAGTTCGGCCTGCTGGTGCATCTCATGAGTGCGGATCTGCACTTCCAGCGTCTGTCCCTGCGGCCCAACCACGGCAGTGTGCAATGAGCGGTAGTTGTTTTCCTTGGGCGTGGCGATGTAGTCGTCGAATTCCTTCGGAATGTGCCGCCACAGCGAGTGCACCACGCCAAGCGCGGCGTAGCAGGCGGCGACGTCTTGCACCAGGATGCGGACGGCGCGAATGTCGAACAGCTCGTGGAAATCCAGCCCCTTGCGCTGCATCTTCTTCCAGATGCTGTAGAGGTGCTTGGGCCGGCCGTCAATCTCAGCCTTGATGCCAGCATGCGCCAGCGCCCTGCCCAACTCCTCGGTCACCTGAGCGATATAATTCTCTCGGTCCACCCGCCGCTCGGCCAGCAGCCGGGCAATCTGCTTATAGGTATCCGGTTTCAGATAGCGGAAACTCAAGTCCTCGAGTTCCCACTTGAGCTGCCAGATCCCCAGCCGGTTCGCCAGCGGCGCGTATAGGTCCTGGGTTTCGCGGGCGATGCGCTGCTGCTCGCTCGGCGGCCGGTTCTTCAGCGTGCGCATATCGTCCAGCCGCTCGGCCAGGGTGATGAACACCACCCGGATGTCGCGGGCCATGGCCAGAATCATCTTGCGCAGGGCCTCGGCCTGCTGCTCGGCGGTGCCCGGCCGCTCATGCAGATCGCGGATCACCTCCATTCGCGCCAGCCCGTCGATCAGATCGGCGACGCCGGAACCGAAAACCCGCAGGCAAGCGTCGCGGTCATAGCGCTGCAGCGCCGGCAAATCGTGCTGCAGGGCGGCAGCGATGGTATGTGCATCCAGCCGCAGCTCGGCGAGGATGCTGGCGACCGACAGAGCATGGGCAAAATAGCGATCGCCGGAAGGGCGCCGCTCGTCGCCATAGCTGCGGCGGGCCGCATCCCAAGCGGTATGCAGCATCTCCCTTTCGGCTTCGCTGTACACCGCCGGCAGCCGACTCAACCAGCCGGCGTAGTCGAGGCGGTCTTCTTGGATAAGTTCACTCAGTTCGGCGTTGACACTGACCATGCGCAGCCACGGGCTAATTGGATCGCGCCTATTCTACCGGCGATCAAAGCGAATTGTTGGAGCTGCAGACCGTTCTGAACCTGGGAGGTTCCATGCCAACGCATAGCTTTTCAGCCAGCGGCTACCGGCTCCGAGCCTTGCCCCGCAGGAGCGCTGCCGTGGGGGACTTTCTTGTTGCCACGCCAGGGTGTTGTCCCACCACCAAGCCATCCTGAGGTGCTGGGAAATCACTGCGGAACAATCTCACCCAAGCATCCCCAACCAACAAAAAAGACGTTCTCAAAGCGTGCAGGCTCGGCAACAGAGACAGTCGAGAAGCCCTTTCCTGCCTTCATAAAACTTGCATCTCGCCCACGAACTGCATAAGTTGTCCTACAACTTGACGTCAGCCGAGTTGCACTTGTGTCTCAACCCGACCCGTTCTTACAGTCCGACACAGCGTCCGCAGTGGATCTTTCGCCATTCGCCGAGGCGCTGCGCGCGGCCGGATTTGCCGGCGGCATTCTCACCGACACGGCGAGCCGGCAGGCATTGGCGACCGACAACAGCGTCTATCAGGTCCTGCCGGCGATGGTGCTCGCCCCCCGGGATGCTGCCGATCTGCAACGGCTCGCTGCAGTAGCTGCCACCGACACCTATGCTGGCATCCG
>DASULL010000051.1:0-4415 GCA_036278215.1 Gammaproteobacteria bacterium
CCATGACCTGCTAGGATCATAGGCACACCCGGGAGGCGGAACCCGGGTGTGTCTGCGCCGGTCCGATCTCCTATACACTTCCGCGAACGAATACTTAGACGCGCTCGCCACCGACGAGCCGGGACGGTCCGCCATGACACGCATCGCCAACATCATCTCTACAGGTCAGTACCGACCGGAGCGCAAGGTCAGCAATGCCGAGCTGAAGGAGCATTTCACCAAGCTGGGCCTGCCGGAGGTCATCGATAAATTCGAGGCGGCGAGCGGCATCAAGCAGCGCTGGTGGGCGCCGGATGACTGGACCACTTCCGATCTTGCCGTGCCGGCTGCCCGGCAAGCACTGGAGCGGGCCGGCCGGCGGCCGGAGGATGTCGATCTGATCATCCTCGGCACCGACTCTCCCGACTACATCACCCCGGCAACCGCAACCGTGCTGCAAGCCAAGCTCGGCGCCAAGAACGCCGGCGCTTTCGATATCGGCTGCGCCTGTGCCTCCTTTCCGACCGCCTTGTCGACCGCCGCCGGCATCATCGCCACCAACCCGGCCATCAAGACGATTCTGGTGGTCGGCGCCTACATGATGCACAAGCTGGCCGATCCGAACGACCCGACCATTTTCTTTTACGGTGACGGCGCTGGTGCAGCAGTGATCGAGCCCGGCGATAAGCCCGGTTTCATTAGCGCCGTCTACCATTCCGACGGCAGCTACGCCGACGCCTGGGGCATCTACGCCGGCGCCGCCGCGGAACCGGCAACCCCGGCCGCTCTGGAAGCCGGCCGCACCTACGTCAAGATCACCCGCCGCTACCCCCCGGAAATCAACGACGAGGGCTGGCCCAGGCTGTTCAACCGACTCGCCAAGCAAAGCGGCTTTACCGTGGACGACGTGGCGGGAGCGATCTTCACCCAGATCCGCAAGGCCACTATCGAAAGCGTCGCCAATTCGATCGGCCTGCCGCTTTCCAAGGCACCGATGATCATGGAAGCCTCCGGCTACACCGGCTCGGCCTGTATTCCCATGGCGTTGGACCAGGAAATCCAAAGCGGCCGCCTAAGCTCCGGCGACCTGGTCGTGATGATCGGTTCGGGCGTCGGCTATAACCAGACCGCCTGCGCCATCCGGCTGACCTGAGCGCTCGGTTTTTTTGGGAAGAGCCCACCACTGAGACACAGAGGGGAGAGAAAAGACAATCACCACAAAGGCACAAAGCACACAAAGATTAAGACTCTTCCTTTGTGCCGTTTCTTGGCCTTGGTGTCTTGGTGGTTCTTCCAGGGATTTTCTCTGTGCCCTCTGCGTCTCTGTGGTGGGTTCTTCTCAATCCGGATAAATCACCAGCCGCCGTTCCGGCTCGCTGCCCTCGCTGTGGGCGGACAGCTGGTGCCGGACGATGACTTTGTGCTGTAGCTTGCGCACTGCGGCCGGCTGCGGCGCCAGCTCCAGTGGGACGCCTTGTTCGCGCACGTGCTGAGCGGCCTCCTCGGCCTCGCGCACGGCGGCGGTAACATCGGCGTCGTCGATGCCCGGCAGCTTGTTGAAGACGTCCTGCAGTAGCCGGCGGATCTGGGCGGTGGTGTTCTTTTTGACGGTGTGCAGCGGAATGTCGCGCACGGCGAGCAGGCGCAACAGGCGGGGATCGTCGGCGCGGGCGCGCTGAGCGATGATCATGTCGGCCCGCTCCATCTGCGCGATGGTGCGCGCGTTCAGGCGCAGATCGCGGATGGCGCGCTCCACCGAATCGCGGCTGAGGCCGTAAGGGTAGATACCGGTCTGCCGGCCGGCAGTCTGCGCCGGCCGCACCCAGGAGGGGCTGGTCGGTGCGCGGGCGGCCGCCGGCGGGCTGACTGGCTCCGGCGCGCTGCCGCCGAGGTGGCGGCGGATGCCGCCGGGCGGACGGCCGCGCAGCAGGTTGTCGACGGCAATGGCGGCATCCGGGTGCACTACCAGCTGCTCGCGGTCGAGAATCTCCACCACGGTGTCGAAGGTCGGCGGCTGCTTGCGCTCGCTCACGGTCTTTTGAGTACCGCGCAGGCGCGCCTCTTCGTCGGTCAGGGTGACGGTCTGCACACCGCCGACCAAGTCCGACAGCGTCGGGTTCTGAATCAAGTTTTCCAAGGTGGTGCCGTGGGCGGTGCCGATTAGCTGAACGCCGCGCTCGGCAATGGTGCGGGCCGCCAACGCCTCCTGGGCAGTGCCTATCTCATCGACCACGATCGCTTCCGGCATGTGGTTTTCCACCGCCTCGATCATGACCGCATGCTGCTGGCTCGGATGCGCCACCTGCATGCGGCGAGCGCCGCCGATAGCTGGATGAGGCACATCGCCATCGCCACCGATCTCATTGGAGGTGTCGATGACAACGACCCGTTTAGCGAATTCATCGGCCAGCACCCGGGCGATCTCGCGCAGTCGGGTGGTCTTACCAACCCCGGGCGGGCCAAGCAGCAGCAGGCTCTTGCCGGATTCGATCTGGTCGCGGATCTGGTCGATGGTGCCGAATACCGCCCGGCCAACCCGCAGAGTCAGGCCGACGATGTGCCCCCGACGGTTGCGGATGGCGGAAATTCGGTGCAGCGTGCCCTCGATCCCGGCCCGATTATCGGCGCCGAACTCGCCGACGGCGTCGGAGACGGTGATGATGTCGTCGGCGGTCACCGGCGTCGCGGCCAGATCAACCACCCGGTTGCTGTAGCGTGCCTGCGGCAGGCGACCGAGATCCATGACGATCTCCAGCAGACCCTCGCGCTCGAGGTCGGTAGCAGCCTGCTGCAGCGGCCGCGGTAGAGCGGCAAGCAGCAGGTGCAGATCATCCGTGTGCACTTCCATCATAAGATCACGCAAGTTTTAGACTATCAGGCGCTATTCCTGCGCCATGGACGGGTCGGCACGCTGCTGCTCCCGCAGCGCGACGGCCGACATCAGGGCCAGTCCGCAGGCGATGATCGCCATACCGACCGCCTCGATCGCCACCGGCCGCTCACCGAACTGCAGCCAGGCAGCGAACACCGAGATGACCGGGATCGCCAGCGAATTGAGGCTGGCGGTGCCAGCCGGCAGGCGATTCAGCACATACAGCCACATCATCCAGCCGAACGCCGTGCCCAGGATTCCGGCGTACAGCACTATCCAGACGAAATTCATGTTCCACTCCACCGGCCGCTCCGGCACCAGCCAGGCGACGATCAACAGCGGAATCATTCCCAGAGCCAACTGCCAAGTGGTGAGCGCCAGCAGATCGACCTGATGGCGGGCGCGCAACCGTTTGGCGACAATCACGCTGGCGGCCCAGCAGAAGCCGGCGGCCAGCGCCAGCAGCTTGCTCAAGGCACTGGTCCGCATATCCCAGGGTTGCAGGATCAGCAACAGGCCGCCGCCGGCTAGCGCTACCGCCAGCCACTGCAGCGGCCGCAGGCGCTCGCCTAGTGCCAGCCAGGCCAGCAGCAGCGTCCAGAAAGGCATGGTGTAAGCCAGCACCGCCGTCTTGCCGGCGCCGCCCTGTACCAGAGCGAGCTGGACCAGACCGGTAAAGCTGGCGGTCTGCAGCAGCCCGAGTAGCAAGGTTCCCCAGAACACCGGCGGCCGTAACGAGCGGCCGGTAACGATCAGAACCAGGAACAGGAAAACGGCCGCCACCACGCTGCGAATCGCGGAAAAAGCAAAAGGACCGGCGTAAGCAAGACCGATCTTCATCACGATCCAGTTGTAGCCCCAGATCACCGACAGAATGGCAAAAATGGCAAGCGCGGTCTTGCGCTCGGCCGCGGCAGTCGGCATGGCGGAAACCTCTGGGTACTGAAGGGAGAAAGCGCCGATTGTAGCGGAACGCCGGCTCGGTGATCAGATCCCCAGAATCATCTTCAGCGAACGAAGGGCGCCAGTTGCGTTTCAGGTTGCGGCACAGAAAGGCCCAGCGAAAACGGCGCGGCTGGCGCCACCGGGGTACAGGCTGCCTGGTAAGGCGGCTCGTTAGACCCGTAGGCATTCCTCTTCGCCACGGGCGTCGACCGTATACAGCATCACTGGCCGGCGCCAAAGCCGATGCACATATTCCAGTACCCGCTGCGCCCGCTGCGGTTCCAGGCCGCGACCGTCGGTGACATGATCGTGCCGTAGTACCAAGGTGCCGTCGGCGCGCAAATCGTCAACCAGCACCCGCGGAGCGCCAAAGTTGTACTTCGAGCCGAGAATCACCTCGTGCAGCTGGTGCAGATTGGATTCGGTGACCCGGACCTCGCCGTCCCGCCGTGCCTCGTACACAAACAAGTCCAGCTCGCGGGCGATTTCCGCACTCAGGTAGTTACGGATGAAGCTGAAGTCGTCCTCTTCCATCATCGCCTTGCGGGCTAGCTCCGTGCCGTAGTCGCGTACTATCCGCTCCCACAGATTGAAACCGAGGTGGTACGGGTTGATCGCC
>DASULL010000052.1:0-10815 GCA_036278215.1 Gammaproteobacteria bacterium
CCGGCAGGCCTAGTTTTGTGCCGTTTTCGTGTTGACTCCCTTCACGCTTGCGCTGGAGTCTGTGTGTGGTCGATATTGCTGGCCGGCAAGATAGCCAGGAGCGAGGAGATATCCATGAAAGACTTGGCAGTTATTACCGGCGGCGGCACGGGGCTGGGTCGTGCCATTGCGCTTGATCTTGCCCGCCGCGGGTATCCGTTGTTGATCGTCGGGCGGCGAGCGGAACCGTTGGCAGAAACTGCGGGATTGGCCGCCACGCCTTGCGAGGTCGTCGCTGCCGACGTGGCGACTCAGGCCGGGCGAGCCTCAGTGTCGGCCGCTGTCGGCGAGCGTCGAGTGGCTTCTCTGGTGCACAACGCTGCTGTTTTGGCGCCAATTGGGCCGCTGGCTACGGTATCGGAAGCGGAATGGCGCAAGGCGATGCAGGTGAACGTTGATGCGCCGCTGTTCCTCACCCAGGCGTTGTTGCCACACCTTAGCGGCGGCCGCGTTCTGCACATCTCTTCCGGCGCCGCTCGTAATCCGCTGGCTGGCTGGGGAGCTTACTGCGTTTCCAAGGCTGCCCTGTTCATGCTTTACCAGATGTTCAATGCCGAGCATGACGACATTGCGGTTGGCAGCGTGCGGCCGGGAGTGGTGGATACTCCTATGCAGGCGCTGATCAGAGAGCAGGACGAGAGCGACTTTCCGGCGGTGGAGCGGTTTCGGCGGCTGCAGCAGGAAGGCCAGTTGCGGTCACCGGAAGAAGTGGCAGATTTTATTGGTTGGATACTGACCGAGACTTCTGTTGAAGCATTCAAGGAGAGGGAGTGGGATATAGGTGATCCGTCCCAGACTGCACAATGGCAGAGTGCACGCTCGGCGGACTAGCCAAGCTCAAGGCAGTCTGGCTTAAACGCAGCTGCCATGGGTTGATGCCATCTATTATTTATGGCGCGCTAGCGTAGCCCACCATTCTTGGCTTGAAGAGCCACAGATCCTGAGGGGGCTTGTTGAACCCTGCAGCGGGCTCCTCCTCCTGCAGGCGGCACCGCCCCAGGCGGCTTACTTAACCGCATCGCTGTTTCACTGCTGTGTCCCAGGTCTCGAGCACCTGCCGCAGCAGCGCTCAGCCGGCTTATGCGTGGCGCGCTAGCGTTCCGGCGGCTCAGAGCCGCGGCTCGCGCCAGTCGCGGCGGGTTGCTGCAAGATCGCGGCTTGCACCATTCGGCGAGTGTTTTTTCATGCCGATGCGTAGCAGCCGGGCGGCCTCTATTTCTGCTACCGCCTCCTGGATGTCGCGGATGGTGGGGAGGTTGACGGTGGTCCAGCGGAGGACGGGAATTTCCGCCGCACGCATAAGCGCCGCGCTTTGGGCCGGCGCGCGACGGCCAGTGACGACGTCCTCCAGTTCAACCGCCGCTACCACATGAAAGTCCGCGCCGCATATCAGGAAGTCCGCAGACTGTCTGGCGAGCTCCGCCTGCCTGGCCAAGACCGCGGATCTGCTACTGCCGCGCACTTCGACGAAAGCATTCAGGTTGGCACGGGCAAAGATCAGGTATTGGGGGAGCGCGGTCCGCAGGCGCAAATACATGGCTTGAGCGTCGCGGTGAAGCATATCGCGTGCATGCAGTGTGGTGTTGCGAACGCGAGACTGCTGTCGGTGCGTGGCCCACCAGCCTGCTACCGCTGTTAAGGGAAGCAGTAGCAGTACGAATAGAACATACGCTGTCATGTACACCACCCATCGCGCGTTGTAGCGCGATACCAGCGGGTCAACTGCCCGTCGTGCCTGGTCCCGCCGCTTCGCCTGGACGGATACAGCGGCAGGCCCCCTCCGCCGCGCGATCAAGGAGCGAGTCATTTCCGACTGGCTCCCGCGCCGCGAAATACCCCCCCTGCTGATGTTGAACAGGCCACTCCGGCAAAGGAGAACCGCGAAAGCGGCGTCTTACTTGCCTACGCGGTGCTTGGTGCTCCCTCGGCGATGATTGTGTTCATCAACCGCATTTGTGGGTGGCCTAATCTGGCTACAAGTCGGGAAAACCCGCTCGTGGAATTTTACGCAGTCCGATTTGGCGCTTGGTGAGCGGTACCTACAGAAACATCCCAGGGAGTGCTTGCTGTCAGCTTGCGCGATCCTGGACAGGCCTTTACATCAAGCTTGCGCCCTGTTCACTGGCTGGCCGCAGCCGCCATGCTCTTCGCGGGGGCATGCGAAGAGCAAGAGGCGTACCGTCATGATCGGTAACGATGGATAGGCGTAATGCATGTTGTCGACACGACAATGTTTTTTGCACCTCAGAGTGGGGGGGTAAAGCGCTACTTGCTGGCCAAGCAGAGCTGGCTGGCAGCACGTCCCGAAGTGCGGCATACCTTGCTGGTGCCCGGCCCAGCCACTTTGCCGGCCCGCGATGGCATTGCGACCGTTGCCACGCCGTTCCTGTTGCCTTTCAGCGGCGGCTATCGGTTGCCACTGCGCCCGAGCCCGTGGAAGCGGTGTTTGCTGGAGCTTGCGCCGGACATCATCGAGGTAGGTGACCCTTATGTAGGTGCTTGGGCGGCCGTCGACACCGCACAGGCATTAGGAGTGCCGGCAATCGCTTTTCATCATTCCGATGTTGGCAGATTGCTAGGCACCCGTATTGGTGGCTGGGCCACTCGGCCGACCCGGGCTTACCTTAGAGCGCTGTATGAAAAATTCGATATGGTTGCCGCCCCAAGCCACGTCATGATGTCGAAGCTGGAAGACATTGGTATTCGGCGGATTATCCTGCAGCCGCTCGGCGTCGATACCGATTTGTTTAATCCATGCCGACGGGATTCCGAACTGCGGCGGGAGTTAGGCTTGCCGGCCTCGACCCGCCTTTTGGTCTTCGCCGGACGTTTTGCGCGTGAGAAAAACATCCCCGCGCTGCTAGACGCGATTCGCCGGCTCGGGCCTGCCTACCATTTGCTGCTGATAGGTGGCGATCGAGTGGGACGGCCGGAGCGAAACGTTACCCTATTGCGTTACCAGGGACAGGGCTCTGTGCTGGCGCGTTATCTGGCAAGCGCTGATGCTCTGGTGCATGCTGGCGATAATGAAACCTTCGGGCTTGTTCTGGCAGAAGCGATGGCCTGCGGACGTCCGGTGGTTGGGGTTAACGCCGGCGCGATTCCGGAAATAGTTGATTCCAGCGTGGGTGTGCTGGTGCCTCGAGCCAAGGGCGACCTGCTGGCCGAAGGTGTACAGGCGCTGTTTGAGCAAGATATCGACTTGTTGGGACAGCAGGCCCGGCGTCGAGTGGAGAGTCGGTACAGCTGGGACCAGGTCTTGCAGAGACTGCTGGCGTTATACAGACGGCTCGCCGGATTACCCGAGCCTGCCGCGGGGGAGAGTCAGCATGTCCTCCGGTGACGACCGGCGCAGCCTCTGCGTTGCTTTGCACGATGTGGCGCCGGCGACGTGGCCTGCTTGCGAGCGGCTGTTGCGAATGCTGGGCGAGCTCGGTGTCGGTGCCGTTACCCTGCTGGTTGTGCCGAGTTACCATAGCCGGCGCTCACTTGGATTTCCCCCCGATTTCTGCCGAGCAATTGATCAACGCTTGCGGAGCGGCGATGAAGTCGCGCTGCACGGGTTTTTCCACCTCGACGACAGCCGGCCGCCGCAAACGCCGCAGGAATGGTTTCAGCGCCGGGTGCTGACCGCTGCCGAGGCGGAGTTTGCGGCAATCACGGCGGAAGAGGCGCGCATTCGCCTTGGCGCTGGTCTCGAGATGCTGGAAGCGCACGGTTGGCCCGTGCATGGTTTCGTCGCGCCTGCTTGGCAGCTCGGCATGGCGGCGCGGGCGGTGCTTGCCGAGTTCCCATTGGACTATACGACCAGTCGTACGGCCATCTGGAAGCTGCCGCAGTGGCAGTGTTTCCGTGCGCCAAGCCTGGTTTATAGCGTGCGCGGCCGCGCACGCCGACAACTATCCATCGTCTGGAACGAGCGCTTGGCTCGGCGGCTACGCGACAGCAAGCTATTCCGAGTCTCGTTGCACCCGGCGGACGCTTTCTATCCAGAGGTGGTCGAGCACTGGCGGCGCCTGATTGCGAGGGCGGCCTGGGAGCGCGAAGCCATTACTAAGTATGCTTGGCTGATGAGACAGCCATGAAGCGCTCTTGGCTGGTCCTCACCATTGCAAGCTTGGTATTAAGCTTGTCTATCCCGGTGTTGTACGGTGGTCTCGATAGTCTGCGTGCCATACAGGCGGTGCGGCCCAGCGCAATTCTGCTACTGATCGGCATGATAGTCGCCGCCTGGGTCGTCAATGCCATGCGTATCCGGTTGCTGGTAAAAGCGCTCGGCGGTACTTTGAGCCCTTCGGCGGCGGTGGTCGCTGTGATAGCAAGCGAGTTTGCCGGGGTGGCAACCCCGGCCGGCGCCGGCAATCCCGCGACTTACATCCTGTTGCTGTCACGCTCTGGCTTGCCGGTGAGCAGTGCCGCCGCCGTAGTCGCGGTCGACCACTTTACCGATCTGGTGTTCTTCGGTACTGCGGTTCCTATGGCGGTTCTGCTGTTTGCGCTGGACGGCGGCATCAGCCACCCGCTACGCATAGCCGGACTTATGGTCGGATTGTTCGTTTTAGGGCTGGCGACACTGGTGCTGCTGCTGCGCAATTACCGGTCTATCGCCCTGGTGGTTGGCCGGGTTCTGGGGCGGACGCCACGCCTCCATCGTTCCCGCTTTCGCCTCGCCCGGGGCCTGCTACGGTTTCGCGACAGCATGCGCGTGTTACTGGCCATGGGCTTCGGCCGGCTGGTCCTTCTTTATTTGTACTGCCTCGTCCACTGGATGCTGCGCTACGGTGTGCTGCCCATGGTGATTTGGCTGTTAGGCAAAGCGGTGCCGTGGGGTTACCTGTTCGTCATGCAGGGAATGCTGCTGTTTCTCGGTCAGGTAACTTTCCTGCCGGGCGGTGGCGGGGGAGTAGAGGTCGGTTTCAGTGCATTGCTTGCGCCCTACCTCAATGCCACCTCAACTGCGGCGGCTTTGCTGCTCTGGCGGTTCGCCACTTTTTATTGGTATCTGCTCGCTGGTGCGCCAATTTTCATTCTGGCCACCGGTAGAACCGCAGCACGCTTGCGCAAGCTGTCCGACGGCGGCTGACTGAATCACTCTTGCAGCGCAACTGCGCTGCCGCCTTGACGCTGCGCTGATGTCTATGGCTTTGTATGCCCTCCGTGTTCAGGAGCGAACCAATATGTCTAATAAGCCCATCCTCCGTCTGTCGTCCATTTTGCCGTTAGGCTTGCTCGCTGCCGGCGCTGTGGCCGCACCCGTGACCAGCAGCAGCGACGACCAAGCTTCGCTGTCCATGACCGTCTATCAGCAGGGCTTCGCTTTAGTGCGAGACGAGCGCACGGTGGACATGGCCCCCGGCCGGATGGAGCTGGGCGTGACCGATATCAGCAACCAGATTATCCCGGAGAGTGTTTTTGTCGTTGGTCAGGGGGTGGTGCTGAACGGCGTCGAGTACAGCCGCGCTTCTCTGACGCCAGAAAATCTGCTGGCGAAGAATATCGGAAAAAAAGTACGCGTCATGCGCCGCAATCCGCAGACCGGTGCGCTGGCGGAAGAGGAGGGGGTGTTGCTGAGTGCGAGCAATAGTGTGCCCATCGTCCAGATCGGCAATCGGGTAGAAGTCGGTGGGCCGGACGCCGGCTGGTGGCTTGCTTTTGCCGACGTGCCGGATGGCCTGCAGGGGCAGGAAAGGCTGACTCTCGACCTGGACAACAGCACTCGCGGACCGCAATCGCTGACGCTTTCCTACCTTAGTCATGGTTTGTCGTGGCAGGCGGATTATGTCGGCGTACTGCGCAACGACACCACTTTGACTCTGAACGGCTGGGTTTCCGTCGATAATGGCACCAACGCCAAGTATCCGAACGCCCGAGTCCAACTGCTGGCTGGCGATGTCCATCAGCCGAATGATTTTCAGCCATTGATGGCCATGGCCCGTAGCCGCGAGGTCAGCCAAGCCGCCGACATGGCGAGCAGCCCGGTAGGCGGCTACCACATCTACGATCTGCCGGAGGTCATCACCCTGCTGCCGCAGCAACGCCGGCAAGTGCGGCTGCTAGCGCCTCGCGATGTGCCGGTGGAGCGGGAATATCGCGTCGAAAGCGACGGCTTCCGCAATACGCCAGAGGAAGAAAACGTACCGGTCATGATGCGCCTGCAGTTCCGCAATGATGCGCCTGTGCTTGGTGTGCCGCTGCCGGCGGGTCTAGTGCGAATCTATGCCGACGGCCCTCAAAGCATGGTCCAATATCTGGGTGAGGATCGCATTGGTCATACCGCCAAGGATCAGGAGATAAAACTGCGTATTGGCACCGCCTTCGATGTGGTTGCCAAAAAAACCACCACCAGCTTCCAGCGGATCGCTAACCAAGTGGTTGAGCTGGATCAGGAAATCCGCTTGGTAAACACCAAGGATCAGCCGATAACCATCGTGGTTGCCGAGCGCTTGCCAGGGGACTGGGAAATCCAGAACAGCAGCCATCCGCACCAGAAAGTGTCCGCGCAGCTGGTGGAATGGCGGATCGATGTGCCGGCGGAAGGCGAGGAGAGGCTGACCTACCGCGCTCGGGTCCAGTACTGAGCGCCACGAGTGAGAGGCGTGAGCGTCGCCAGAATCACAGCCTCAAGGCCAGAGTTGTGCCGCCGCCATCATTAACGCTGCGTAGCGGGCGCCCTTGCCGATCAAGGTGAGGGCGAAGAACAGATCGAACCGTACCCGCATGATTCCAGCGATGAGCGTTAACGCATCGCCGCCGACCGGCAACCAGGAAAACAGCAGCGACCAAACCCCGAAGCGCTGAAACCAGCGCTGTGCCCGTTCCAGGTGCTCGGGTTTGAAGGGGAACCAGCGGCGGTTTTCAAAGTGCAGCAGGTAGCGTCCGAGGAGCCAGTTGATTGCGGCGCCGAGAGAATTACCAAGTGTTGCCGACAGCCAAGTGAACATGGGGTCGTAACCCATGGCCAGCAGGCCGAGGAAAAGCACCTCCGAGTAGAAGGGGAGTATCGTTGCGGCAAGCAGGGCGGTAAAGAAAAGGCTTAAGTAAGGGGTGAGTTCCACTATCCGTCCTGAGAGGTCCGATAGGGCGCTGCGGGAATCTTGCAAAAGTCGGTCCGGACAGCGCAATAAGGCTGTCCGGGCCGACTTTCGAGGGGCGGCGCGGTTTGTTCTGTGAGGCGATTGTCAGGTATCGCCCAAGGGGCGGGTCGGCGCGCCTTGGCGTTGGTTCTGGCACAGCCTAGCGTTCTTTCAGCGGCCCCGCTACACGTCGCCGGTACTCAGTTATAACCAAGTACCGCAACATGCTGGACGCTGGGTCGCTTCCGCGGCCGGTTGTCCGCGGCGGCCTTTTCCCGAAGACCTTCTGTGCTTTTCTGCGTAACTCTTGGGCCAACCGATCCTTTGGCTTTGGGTTCGCGATGCTTCTCGATGCGCATGGAAACTCCTTTCGCTGCTTGAGTGGAAGTGTGCTGCAGTCACCGACAACAGCGGTTGCACCATGTTCCATCGAAGGCGGCTTTTGGGGTGTCGTCGAGAGGCGACGAGCCGACATCGATTGACTTGTAGGATCGGAAGTAAACTCCAGAGGAAACATTGAGATATAAATAAAGCCCGTTGTTTATATCGGCCGTTCCTGATTGCTTGTTCTTGATATCGTTGCGCTCCCTGTTATCCCTGTGTTACCTCTTTGTGCCGCAACGATCTGTTCGTTGCGGGGTTGCGTTGCGGCAACGTAACGCAGCGTACATTCGGATATTGGAGAACTAATAATGAAGCGGATCATCGTAGTTGCCGGCTTGCTGGGGGCGCTGGCAATGGGCACGGCCCAAGCTCGTGACAACACTGGCTGCGGCGCTGGCACCATGATATGGCAGGGCCAGAAGGGTATCGCCCCTCAGGTGCTGGCCGTGACCACCAACGGCACCTTCGGTAACCAGACCTTTGGTATCACCTTCGGCACCCTGGGTTGCACCCAGGACGGCGTCGTCGGCGAAGGCAAGAAGCTGTCCATGTACACCGGCTCCAACATGGACCGCCTGGCGCAGGATATGTCGGTCGGCCACGGCGAGTCGCTGAACGTGCTGGCTGAGCTGATGGGTGTCGAGCAGCAGGACAAGGCTGCTTTCTTCGAACTGGCCAAGCTGAACTTCTCCGAGATCTTCTCCAGCGAGGCGGTCACCGCGCAGGACGTGCTGAACACTCTGCAGGCGGCGATGGCGCAGGACGCAACTCTTAGCCGTTACGTCGGCTAAAATCGCTCCAGCCAACTCCAAGGAGACTAACGCCCGGCTTTCTGCCGGGCGTTCTTTTATTAGATGTACCGTTTCATGATTCCAGCTTTCAGGCTGCTGGCCAGCGGCGGCATTATCCGCTCAATATTCCAGGCGGACGGCACACCTAACCAGCGTAATCGCATCCGGCTGATCTGGTTCGTTGCAGCAGGCTTGCTGCTATCGACAACGGCTGCTAGCGCCAATCCCTATCTCGACGAGCTGATTCAGCGGGCTCGAGAACAAGGCCTAGCTGAGCACTCTTACTGGCACCGGCTGCTGTATTACAAGGAAAGCGGGTTGCTGGGAGAGGTTCGCAGTGAGGCGGAAGACCCAGGCTTTTTTCTGGCGCCCATGGGGCGGCTTGATCCACAAGCGGAGCTGGAAGCGAACCTTGCCGCATTTTTCCGGGTCGATGCGGAGCCGATAACGAAGCAGCCGTTCCAGTGCCGTTTCATCGGCCGCTATCACTGGCTCAAGGAGCAGTTGGATTTCGACCCGGAGCGTCTGCCGCCACATGCTTGCGAGCAGTTTCAGACCTGGTACAACGGAATTAACCCAGGTCAGGTAACCTTGGTGTTCGCTGCTGATTACGTCAACAGCCCATCGTCGATGTTCGGCCATACCCTGTTGCGGCTGGATCCTCCCGGCCAGGCCGAGGACTCGCGGCTGCTGTCGTATGCCATCAACTACGCGGCTAATGCTGATGAGAGCAACAGCCTTGTTTTTGCCATCAAGGGGCTTACCGGCGGCTATCCCGGGCAGTTTTCGGTGATGCCGTATTACGAGAAAGTTAAGGAATACAACGACTGGGAAAACCGCGATCTGTGGGAATATCAGCTCACCCTGGAGCCGGATGAAATCCAGCGTCTGCTAAGGCACGCCTGGGAGCTTGGGCCGATCAGCTTCGACTACTACTTTCTCCACGAGAACTGCTCTTTCCGCTTGCTCGGCCTGCTGGAAGCGGCGCGGCCGGGACTGAATCTGACCGAGCGCTTCGATCTCTGGGCCATTCCCACTGACACCGTGCGCGCGGTGCTTGCCGAGGAGGGGCTGCTGCGCAAAGTCGTCTACAGACCGGCGGCGAGCACGGTGCTGCAACACCAGGTCGAGAGCGTCCCGGCAGAGGTGCAGGAGCTCGCCCGGGAGCTCGCGCTCGGCAAGCTGCCGGTCAATGCTTCGCAGTTGCAGAAGCTGCCGGACTTCGAGCGGGCGCAGGCTTATGAAGTCGCCTACGCCTATCTGTATTACCTTTTTCTAGGCCGCGACGTCGATCCGGAGCTGGCCAAGCCGCGGATGCGGCAATTGCTGGTGGCTCGCAGCCGGGTCCCGATCAGCCGGGAGCGGCCGCAGCCACCGGTGCCGGCGGTGCGGCCGGATGAGGGGCATGACACTGCTCGGATCGCCCTGGCTGGTGGCCAGTTCGATCGGCAGGATTTTATCGAGCTCCGGTTGCGGCCGGCCTATCACGATCTGCTCGATCCGGCTCCCGGCTACAAGCACGGCGCCCAGATCAACTTCCTCGATCTGGCTTTCCGCCATTGGACCGAGACTGGCAACACACAGCTGGAAGCACTGACTCTGGTCGATATTTTCTCGCTATCGCCGCGGGATCGTTTTTTCCGCAAGACTTCCTGGAACGCTTCGTTCGGCTTCGAGCGGCAAGTGGTAAAGGACGAAGGGCGGCCGTTGGTTTTTTCCGCCGGCAGCGGCGGCGGCTACACGCTCGGGTTTGGCGATACGCTGCTCTATGCCTCGGTGCAGACTCGTCTGCAGGCGGGCGAAAAGCTGCCCGACCATGTCCGTGCCGGCGCCGGTCCGCAGGCTGGCTTGCTGACGGGCTATGGACCGCTGCGGGTGCTGCTGAGCGCGGAGGTGCTTTGGTACAGCGACGACAGCAGCCCGCAGTGGGCGGCCCGGCTGGAGCCTCGGTTGGCGCTCGGCCGCCAGTTCGCATTGGGCGCCCTGGCGGAGCGGCGGCAGGATTACGGCAAGGAATACAACCAGTTCTCTGTTTCCTTGCGCTGGTACCGCTGAGCGATCTGCGGACTTACAGTAGGATTGATTGCCTACTGATCCACCCTTGAACAGGTGCCGACTGAACATGGTCAGTCATTTTTTCGCTTACCTCAGCAGGTTACGTTGGATTCTGCGCTGGGGGCTGAAGCGTAATGCGATCGCCGAAAACGTCATGGAGCACTCCTGGGAGGTGGCGACCATCGCCCACGCCTTGGCAGTAATCCATAACCGCCGTTGTGGCGGCCGGATAGACGCCAACGCAGTGGCGACCGCTGCGCTGTTTCACGATGCGACCGAAGTCTTTACCGGCGACCTGCCCAGCCCGGTCAAGTACCACAACCCGGCGATCACTCAGGCCTATAAAGCGCTGGAGCGCGCCGCCGAGCACGATCTGCTGGAGCTGCTGCCGGAAGATCTGCGCGAGGATTACCGCGATCTTTTGCTGGAAGAGCGGGTACCGGAAAACTACCGAGCCCTGATCAAGGCGGCCG
>DASULL010000053.1:0-8740 GCA_036278215.1 Gammaproteobacteria bacterium
GAGATCGTCCTGCCGGCGCTGCAGCCTGGTAGCAGCATCATGCCAGGCAAGGTAAACCCGGTGATCCCGGAAGCGGCGGCAATGGTGGCGGCGCAGGTGATAGGCAACGACGCCACCATCACCGTTGCCGGGCAGTCGGGAAACTTCCAGCTCAATGTCATGCTGCCGGTGATTGCCTACAATTTGTTACAAAGCATCGACCTGCTGGCTGCCGCTGCGCGCTTGCTGGCCGAAAAAAGCATCGCCGGCTTTCAGGTCAATGCCGAGCACTTGCAGCAGGCGCTTGCCCGTAACCCGATCCTGATTACCGCGCTGAACGCGGTCATTGGCTATGAACAGGGCGCCCGGATCGCGAAGGCGGCGTACCAGCAGGGCAGGCCGTTGATCGATGTGGCAGCGGAGATGACGCAACTGCCTCGCGAGGAGCTGGAGCGGCTGTTGGATCCGGCCGAGTTGACCCGCGGTGGTCTGCGGAACGAATAAAGTCAGGGCGGATTCAGCGGATGCGGTCGTAGCAGGCCAGCGTCTGGCCGATACCGTCGTGCGAGTGAGCGTCGTAATATAGCGTACGCAGCTTGAAGTCGGCCGGGAGCGTCAGTGGCGCTCCCTCCAGGATGCCGGGGGCGCCGGTACCGCCGACCAGTCGATGCACGGTGGTCAGGAAAAGGGTGTCCAGCACATCGTCGGCGAGCAAGGTGCGAAGTACATAGGGGCCTCCGACCGAGTACACACGGCGATAGCCTAGCTTCGCTAGGCAAGCAATGGCGGCATCGCCGTTGACCCTCGTGCCGGAGAACGGTATGAGGGTTGCGCCCGCTTCCCGTAGCCGGTTTGCTGCGGGGGAGGCCGGGTCAGCAGTCGTTAATATAAAAACTCGGCGGCCATCGCTGAACCAGGCAGGCGGCAGGGCAAAGTCGAGGCTGTTACTGAAGACGGCAACATCTGGTTGCGGCTGGAGGCCTTGGGAGCATCTCCAGTCGATGAGGTCCGCATAGCCGGGTTTATCGCTCAATGGCAGAGAATCTTGGGCCATGCCGGCGGCGAACTCGCGCAGGTAAGCGCCGCTGCTGAGGAGCAGGTCGGCATGCGCCGCCAGCTCCTGAAACAGTCGCCAGTCCCGTGGATTGGCGATGGTGTCGGGCACGCGGGTCAGGCCGGGCATGGCGTCGGCCAGCGCGATCCGGCCATCGATGCTGGTAACGAAATTGCTGTACACGAACATGCGCCCGGACCACCGGGGCGGCAGTAATGGCGCCCGAAGATAAAGGCCCTGCAGAGAAACTGAAACGACCGGTGCGGGCAATAGCTGGATAATCTTTTCTGTCACGACTTATGCTGTCCGCGAATCGAACCGAAAGAATATGGAATGCGCCGCTGGCCGGCGACGCATGGTAGCTTATATCGGACTGACGCCGCTTCGGCAGCAGCCGGCTGGATTTATAGAAGAACACGCTGCCGATTTATTTTCAGCGCTTTCATGTGTTGCAACGAGGCTTGCATAGAGAATGATAACGCCATGGCGCAAGGATGCTTGGTACTATCACAGTGCCTTGAATTCTCAACGTGACTGGAGGGGGAATGGGTAGCACTTTCCTGGATCAGGATAGTGGGCTGCCCTAAGTTATGTCTGCCGATGAGGCGCGAGCAATGATCAAGGTCCTTTTGGTTGATGATCACCAACTGGTGCGGACGGGTATTCGACGCATCCTCGATGATGCCGAGGATGTCGAGGTCTGTGGAGAGGCAGCGTCTGGGGAGGAGGCGCTTACTCTTGTCCGTCAGACTGGGCCGGAAGTCGTACTGATGGACGTGAATATGCCGGGCATCGGCGGTCTCGAGGCCACCCGTAAGCTGTTGCGCATCGACGGAAACCTGAAGATCATCGCGCTGACGGTGTATATGGATGAGCCTTATCCGAGCAGACTGCTGGAGGCCGGCGCACTTGGTTACCTCACCAAAGGATGCGACGAGCAGGAGATCCTGAACGCCATCCGGGTGGTTCACAGAGGGGAACGCTACATCGGCTCCGACATCGCCCGGCAGATGGCTTTGTCTGGCCTCGCCGGCAAGACCCGCAATCCGTTCGATAGACTGTCGCAGCGTGAAGTGCAGGTAATGATGATGATCACCCAGGGTCACAAGGTGCAGGAGATCTCCGATATCCTCTGCCTGAGCCCCAAAACCGTCAGCACTTATCGTTATCGATTGTACGAAAAGCTTGGTGTCAGCAACGACGTCGAACTGACCCATCTGGCCATCCGCCACGACATGATTGGCAGCCTGCAATAGCGCGACCGGATAGTACCGGCCCTCTTCGCGCAAGCTCTGCTGGCTGAACCGCAACGGCGCCGGCAGGTCTTACCATACATGGAAAAAATCTCAGCAGAGCCGGCTTTCGATGGCAAAGCCTTTGTACGTAATCTGACCGACCGGCCTGGCGTTTATCGCATGATCGACGCCAAGGGTACCGTCATCTACGTCGGCAAGGCGCGCAATCTGAAGCGCCGGGTGAGCAGCTACTTTCAGCCAAGCGTGAGCGATCGAAAGACCTTGGTCCTGGTCCGGCAGATTCGCCATATCGAGATTACGGTTACTCATACTGAAGCGGAAGCACTGATCCTTGAGAACAACCTGATCAAGGAGTACCGACCGCGGTACAACGTTCTGCTGCGGGATGACAAGAGCTACCCCTACATCCACCTCAGCACCCAGCAAGAATGGCCGCGCCTGAGCATTTACCGGGGCAGCCGGCGCGGGCCGGGCCGCTACTTCGGTCCTTATCCAAGCTCGCTCGCGGTACGGGAGACGCTCAACCACCTGCAGAAGGTGTTTCCGATACGCCAATGCGAAGACACCTTCTTCCGCAACCGCTCCCGTGCTTGCTTGCAGCACCAGATCAAGCGCTGTACGGCGCCCTGTGTTGGTCTGGTGACACCAGAAGCCTATGCACTCGACGTGCGCCACGTTGAAATGTTCCTCGAGGGCAAGAGCGCTGAAGTCGTCGATGAGCTGGTGCGGCAGATGGAGGTGGCATCGGAGCAGCTCGAATTCGAGCGGGCGGCGCAGTTGCGTGACCGCATCGGTATGTTGCGCAAGATCCAGGAGCGGCAATACATCGCCGGTGAGAAGGGCGATCTCGATGTTGTCGCCTGCGTTTCCAAGGACGGCCTTGCCTGCGTCCAGGTCTTCTTTTTCCGAAACGGGCAGAACCTCGGTAATAAGAGCTTCTTTCCGAAGATGCCGGACGACATGTCGGAAGCCGATGTGCTGGCGGCTTTTCTGGCCCGTTACTACCTGGGCAAGCGTGCACCGCGCGAACTGATCGTTAGTCACAAAGTGGCAGAGAGTGGGCTGCTGGAGGAGGCGTTGACCCGAGACTCCGGCTATCGGGTCAAGATCAGCACTGGCGTGCGCGGCGAGCGCCGGCGCTGGCTGGATCTTGCGCTCAATAACGCCGAGTACGCGCTAGCCGGTCAGCTTGCCAGTCGGGCGACCTTGGACCAGCGGTTCGCTGCCCTGCGGGAGGCGCTGGGCTTGGCCGAGATCCCCGATCGGATCGAATGCTTCGATATCAGCCACAGTCAGGGTGAGGCCACCGTTGCTTCTTGCGTCGTCTTCAATCGCGACGGCCCGCTGAAGTCCGATTATCGGCGCTTCAACATCGAGGGGGTGGCGCCGGGCGATGATTACGCCGCCATGCGGCAGGCACTACTGCGCCGTTATACCCGGATCAAGAAAGGCGAAACAGTCACCCCTGAATTGCTGCTGATTGACGGCGGCAAGGGGCAGCTGGCGCAGGCGGCAGAGGTTCTCCAGGAGTTACAGATCGAGGGCATTGTGCTGCTTGGCATCGCCAAGGGGCCGCGGCGCAAGCCCGGCGAGGAGACGTTGTTTCTCGAAGGCGACAATGCAGAGTACACTCTGCCGCCGACATCGCCGGCATTGCATTTGCTGCAGCAGATTCGCGATGAGGCACATCGCTTCGCAATTACCGGACATCGTCAGCGACGTGGCAAAGCACGCAAGACGTCGGTGCTGGAGAGCATTCCGGGGCTGGGGCCCAAACGGCGGCAGACACTGCTGAAGCAGTTTGGCGGTCTGCAGGGGGTCGCCAGTGCTGGTATCGATGACTTGACTAAGGTGGTCGGCATCAATTCGGCGCTGGCGGAGCGTATTTACGACGCGTTCCATAGCGAGCGGGCGTAAAGGTTGCTTATCCAGGCGATTCTTGCCATGCAGGAATCCGCTGACTAAAAGAAAGG
Organism: Gammaproteobacteria bacterium; assembly: GCA_036278215.1. Classification (GTDB taxonomy): domain Bacteria; phylum Pseudomonadota; class Gammaproteobacteria; order Nitrococcales; family AK92; genus JAAYIK01. Next base: position 4,263 of record DASULL010000053.1, read on the forward strand.
CGGCGATGCACAAACGTAGCAGCGTCAAGACCGGTCGAATCGGGCCGCCTTGACGCTTCCGCGGCAAGCCCGCAAGAATCTGCTTGGAGTCCTGTCATGTATTTCACCGTTCCGAACATGCTGACCTTGTTCCGGATTGCGCTCATTCCGGTGCTGGGCTTGGCGTTTCTGCTGCCCCAGCCCTGGGCTAACTGGCTGGCAGTGGCAATCTTCGGGGTCGCCGGCATTACCGACTGGTTCGACGGTTATCTCGCGCGGCGGCTTGGTCAGACCTCGGCCTTCGGTGCGTTTCTCGATCCTGTTGCCGACAAGCTGATCGTTGCGGTGGCTCTGGTCGCGTTGCTGACTTACAACAACACGGTTGCTTTTGCCGTCCCGGCGGCGGTGATCATCGGGCGGGAAATCGCCGTGTCGGCCTTACGCGAGTGGATGGCCGAGCTTGGGCGGCGGGCCAGCGTAGCCGTCAGCATGGTCGGCAAGATCAAGACCACAGCCCAGATGGTCGCGATCCTGGTGCTGCTTTATGGCCGCGACATCTTCGGCCTGCCGCTGCAGCAGATTGGCTTGTGGCTGCTGTATGTGGCAGCGATCTTGACGCTGTACTCGGCAATTCTTTATCTTAAGGCCGCTTGGAAGGTGCTACGGCAGGAGGCCGCCCCAGTGCGCCGGGAACAAGACCTCGAGGACCTTTGAGGGCTTGACAGCCGGGGGAAAAGGTCTAAAATAGCGCCTCATCACGACGCGGGAATAGCTCAGTTGGTAGAGCACAACCTTGCCAAGGTTGGGGTCGCGAGTTCGAGTCTCGTTTCCCGCTCCAAATTCGAAAACCCCGGCATCGCCGGGGTTTTTTGATTGTGCGCTTGCAAAGCGTGGTAACCGACAACCTCTCGCCAAGGTGCGGCAGGCTTGGTATCATCCACTGCCCAGTTTTGATGGCTAGGTGGCAGAATGGTCATGCAGCGGCCTGCAAAGCCGTGTATGCCGGTTCGATTCCGGCCCTAGCCTCCAGATTCCTATCAACTCGTGCCGCACTGTACCCTGGCCCGGATGGCGGAATCGGTAGACGCAAGAGACTTAAAATCTCTCGGATTTTATATCCGTGCCGGTTCGACCCCGGCTCCGGGCACCATTAAAAACAACCACTTACGAAAATACGGGCGGTCCTAATGAGGTGCCGCTAGCGATTCGGGGTACACATCCGCCAAAAGTGAATCCGGCAGCAAAGCCCCCCACTTGCCTTCTGTAAGATCGTTTTCTCACCATTGGATTCCCGTAATGTGCCAGCGGGTACTGGCCCGGCCCTGGTCGCACAGGGGAGGGGTGGCGGTCTCTGCGTGCCCAGCGCCCAGATAGCGCGGTTCACCTTGAGCAAAGTGCCGGCTCCGCCACTTTGAGAAGAACCGGCCCCTTTTATTCCTTAACTCGGGTCCATTGGTGGTTATTTTTGGGCGGTATGGACTGCTGTCCCTGGTTTGGATTGCCTTTATAGCCGGTGCGAGAAGCGCCGGAATAGGTAGTTGAAGGCGTACTCCAGAGCAGCAGGCTGATCGCTTCTTTGTCTGTTTTCTCAGATACCAAGTTTGAGCAGGCGACAGGTAATGACCGGCAGCCGCGATCACGGATCACGAGCGAGCGCCAGGAGGGGGAGAGGTATGAAAAGCTGGTTTTCCTGCCTTCTCTGCCGCATCCTCTAAGCCGAATGCCGTGACAGGAGATGGCGATGACTGACAATGACGATAGCACGGCAGGGGACTCAGCCCTGGCCGAGATAAAGCGCATCATCGACCGGCACTTCGCTGAATATGTTGCGCTCGGACCCAGCGAGGAGCAGGAGCCGGCCGGTTTCGCACGATACTTAGCAGAGGAATACGGCTGGCAGATTGAGGGCGAGCGCCAGCCCCTTACACCGCCAATTGAGCCGCCTCTGAACCGAAAGACTGAGGCGACGCGGCGGATACGCATAGAGGGTGCTGTGTACGAGGTGCCCGGATGGATTCGGTGGATCGCGAAAGAAGAGGGCGGTGAGTACACCGGTTTTGAGGATCGTCCGCTCTGCAAAAAGCCGTATGGCTTCTGGAAGGCTCAGGGTTCCAAAGAGGGTCACGACATTTGTATCGGCACGCCTATCGACGCTGGCGCTGAGTGGATGCCTGACGTGGTAGAGCGCCATCTCTGGCGAGTCGAACACTTTGCTGAGGCAGAGTAAGAACCAAGCAAGCGCAGCCCGCCTGGTGCGGGCTTTTTTATTGCCTGAAGTCCGTGGTTTTCAGGAGCAGCTTCCCCTTGGCGGTAGGGCGAGCGCTGCTGGCGGGGCTTGCCTTATGGCATCTTTAGCCGCGGTGGCATGCCGCTGCCAGCGGCACGCTTGCGGCTTCATGGCGGTTGCTGATTACCGCAGTTTCTTCACGATCTCGGCGGGGGCGGTAAAGACTGTTTCTTCTGCCCTGCAACCGGCTCGTTGTGCAAGCAACTACAACTGATCAGGATGGATTCGATTCTCCCGGCTGAGCGCAACGTCGCTTCGTCACGGGCCGAAGGGCGAGGGCCGTGAATAAGCCGTGAGGGTCCTTCAGGGGACTCCTACATGAGGTCTTCCAGCCCCAGATGGGGTGCGAAAGGGCATGAGGAGGGGGGGAGCAGGCTGTTTTAGATCGGCAGGGGGCTGGTGCTGATTGCGGAGCCGCCATGGCTCATGCGCCCTGCGGCGCATGAGCCATGGCGGATGTGAAGCCGCAAGCTGGATCAGCTTTCCGCGCGGCGGAAGATCAGCGTCGCGTTGGTGCCGCCGAAACCGAAGCTGTTCGACATGACGGTACGCAGGCCAGCCTGGTCGATCCGACTAGTGACGACTCGCATGCCTTCCGCTTCCGGATCGAGCTGTTCGACGTTGGCGGAGGCGGTAATGAAGTCGTCCTGCAGCATCAGCAAGCAGTAAATCGCCTCCTGGACGCCTGTCGCACCGAGCGAGTGGCCGGTCAGCGATTTGGTCGAGCTGATGGGCGGCAACTGATCGCCGAATACTTCCCGAATGGCTTTCAGCTCGGCGACATCGCCGACCGGTGTGCTGGTGCCGTGGGTATTGATGTAGTCGATGGGATCGTTGATACCCTGCATCGCCTGCTGCATGCAGCGAACCGCACCTTCGCCGGAGGGGGCTACCATGTCGTAGCCATCCGAGGTGGCGCCGTAGCCGACGATCTCGGCGTAGATTTTCGCGCCGCGGGCTTTGGCATGCTCAAGCTCTTCGATCACCACCATGCCGGCGCCGCCGGCGATGACGAAGCCGTCCCGATCGGCATCGTACGGGCGCGAGGCCCGCTCAGGGGCGTCGTTATACTTGGAGGACAGGGCGCCCATGGCATCAAAGCACATCGCCATGGTCCAGTTTTCCTCCTCGCCGCCGCCGGCGAAGACGATGTCCTGTTTGCCGAGCTGGATGAGTTCCAGCGCGTGGCCGATGCAGTGTGCACTGGTGGCGCAGGCGGAGGTGATGGAATAGTTGACGCCTTTGATCTGGAACGGCGTCGCCAGACAAGCGGAAACGGTGCTGGCCATAGTCTTAGGAACGCCGTATGGCCCAACTCGACGGACGCCGCGCTCTCGCAGCGTGTCGGCGGCTTCGATCAGGTTCTCGGTGGAACCGCCACCCGAGCCGGCCACTAGGCCAGTGCGCGGGCTGGATACCAGCTCTTCCGGCAGCCCGGCGTCACGGATAGCCTGTTCCATCGCCACATAGGCGTAGGCGGCCGAGTCGCCCATGAACCGGCGCGCCTTGCGCGGCACCAGAGCATCGAGATCGATCTCGATGGCTCCGGCGACCTGGCTGCGCAGTCCGCGTTCGGCATATTCCGGCTTAAAGCGGATGCCCGAGCGACCTGTTTTCAGTGAGGTGGTTACCGTCGCGGCATCGTTGCCAAGGCAGGAGACGATTCCCAGGCCTGTGATGACTGCTCGTCGCACAATTCACTCCTAACGTCAGTTACCGTTGCGGCGGCTGGCCAAGGTCCGGCCGCGCCAAACTCTGCAATAAGTACGTGTTACGAGCCTGCGAGCGCAGCCGTATCCTGGAACAGCCCGACCTTGAGGTCGGACGCCTTGTAAATGGGGGTGCCATCAACCGCCAGCGAGCCGTCGGCAATACCCATGACCAGCCTGCGGCTGATCAGGCGCTTGATATCCAGGGTGTAGGTTACGACTTTGGCGTCCGGCAGGACTTGGCCAAAGAATTTGACCTCGCCGCAGCCCAAGGCGCGGCCCTTGCCGGTGTGGCCGGTCCAGGCAAGGTAAAAGCCCAGCAGCTGCCACATGGCATCGAGTCCAAGGCAACCAGGCATAACCGGGTCGCCAGGGAAGTGGCATTCGAAGAACCAAAGATCTGGTTTGACGTCGAGCTCCGCCACCACTTGGCCTCGTCCATAGGCGCCGCCAGTTTTAGATATAAGGGTTACGCGGTCGAACATCAGCATGTTCGGCGTCGG